>JADKCL010000038.1 GCA_016718825.1 Bacteroidota bacterium
TTGGGCTGCGGGGCTAATCTGCTAATCGGAATCAATTCTACGCGAACAGATGTTGCCAGATTGCCTGGATCAGTGACGAAAACCATGATATCGTTGGTTCCGAGGCCAGTTTCAGCAATCCGCACGCCGGTGATGGTTGCTGGGTCTGTGACCAAATCGGCCTTGTCCGTCACGGTGACGTTGATGGTTTCCACGGCACCGACGGTTGCACCGTTGGCATCTTTCATGGTCACAGTGGCAATATATCCCAAGCCAAGTGGCGATGTGCTAAAGGTAATGTCCTTGTTCACATACCGTTTCTTGTTCTTGGCGGAGTTTTCTGCCTTAAACGGCAAATTAAAGGATGTGCTCGAAGGCACAGGACTGGAGGGAGAAACTGGCGTCAATCCCACCTCGACCGATGCAACGTCGTCAGCATCATCATGTTTGACCACGACGACGATTTTGTAGCTGACAGTACTATCACCGCCTACAATCTCCCGAATCCGAATATTCTTGACTTTGGGTGTATTTGCGGGCATGGGAAGCGGTGCGCAGGTGGCGTCTGCTAGCTGGAGATGGTCAGTCAAGCTGAAAGCTGGGGCACTTGCAAAGGCAGTCATGGTCATCGCAAAGGCGAAGCTGAGGAGGAGGAGTATTTTTTTCATTGTCGAATACATTTTCTGGTTGGATAAAGAATGCTGCAAACGTCGTCGAGCGTGGCCGTCTTCCATTGCGCCAATTCACCAACCGTCGGTTTGAATTCACAAAGCGCACCGCAGCACGGACGTGTGAAGGACTTTGTTTGCTTACCTTTAGACCGTGATGTCGCGCCCCGCACATGCTTTTTCGATTTGTCGATCCAGGGTGATCCTTGCGATGCTTTGGATGGCGATGATGGTGATCCAAAGTGGATTTTTGCGCGCACAACACCCCCTCTATTACCCCGTCAACGAGGAAAACGGCCTTCCCTCGGATGAAATCTACGAAGTGCAGCAGGACCGTTTCGGGCTCATCTGGGTCGCCTCCAACAATGGCCTGTTCAGCTATGACGGTATTCGGGTGCATCGCTTCGCGCATCCGAAAGAGAAAAACAGGGCCATCACCGCTGTCACCGTGGACGATCACGACCGTATTTGGTGCCGCAACACCGCTGGGCAAGTGTTTGGCGTCGTGGACGACAGCCTGAAGTTAATGTATGATCCTGATGCAGCAAATCCCGTTCGGGCGATTGCTTTTGACCCCGCCGGTGGCTTTTGCGCCATTGTCGGTAACAAGGTGCAGCGCTACGATGGCGATGGACGAGCCCGTGACAGCATTTCGCTTTTGCCTGAAATTTCAGTCTCCAATCAGGTCTTGGACGCAGCCATCCGCGGAGACAAACTTTTCATTTTTGTGGCCAATGAAGGGGTTTTTGAAGTCGATTTAAAGACTGGACAGAAAGCAAAGCGCTACGAATGTACCGTATTTGTAACGGGCGGCTTCAACTTCAAAGGGACAGACCTCTACCTGATGCTAATCGATCAGCGGGATCAGTCCAAGGCAATTCTTCGATTCAAGGCCGGGAAATTTGAACGAATTTACCAAACGGATCCCCTCGAAACCCCTGAGCGGTGGTTGCGCATCGTCCCGGAGGGCCGCGATCGCCTGTGGGTTTGTACGGGAAGCGGCGCCTTTCCCTTGCTGGCAAGCGCACAGGGCTGGACGAGTGGCTCCAAGCGGTTTCAGGGTACGCCGATCAGTTCGATGATGGTGGACGCAGAGGGGATCGAGTGGTTTTCGACGCTCAGTGAAGGGTTTTTGGTGGTGCCTTCGCCTGAAATCACACGCTTGGTGATCGATCAGGGTGACATCAAGGAAAACAACTTCACCTCGATTTGCACCTTGCCCGATGGAGATCTTATTGTCGGCAACTACTTTGGAAAGCTGTTTCGCATCTCGCCTGCGACCGCTGCAATTCAGGAAATTTGCGCCGGTCAAGACAATGAAGGCAGGTTTCAAGTGCGCAAGATTTTGTATGCCGAGCCGCAGCTGTTGGTGGCACGCGGTGTCATCTCCAACATCCAGCTGTCGACGCAGGCACTGCGTCGATTTCCCACGCTCCTGCATGCCCGGGATTTTGCGGTATCGGGGGAGGACCTGTACTTGGTTTTGCCCACTGTCGTGCGGCGCTTCTCCTATCACGGCAGCTTGAAGCCGGAGGAATCCTTTTGGGAAACCATTCATGGTCAGGGTGGTAGGGCGGTGGAGACTGACAACGAGGGGAATCCCTATTTCGCTTTCAACGACGGTCTTTATTGGCGCAAGGGAGGGGAAATGCAGGAAATCCTCTTGAATGGCGACAAGATTTTTGCCAACCTGCTGTGCGCCACCGTCGATGGCATGTGGGCGGCTGCGCCCGCAATCGGATTGCTCAAACTGCGCGGCAACAAGGTGGAGCGCGTGGTCGGAATGCAGGAAGGTTTGCCCGATCATAGTATCCGCGCAATTTGCGATGACGAAAGGAAACTCTATTTCTCGACGGAAAACCACATTGCGGCACTTGACCTGAAGTCGATGACGCTCAGTCAATTGAGTGCATCGATCGGGTTCAATCCCCATCACGTGAATGAAATGACGGTGATCAATGACCGTCTTTGGCTAGCCACCACCAAGGGGATCATCGCCTTGCCATTGCCGCTGAAACCTGTTGCATCGAAGGCACCACCAATCCGTATTCAACAAGCGACCCTCGACAATGAACCCGTTGATTTTCAAAATGGACTACAGATTCAGGACAGAAATAGCGATTTGCGCATCTCCTTCGAAGGCATTTCTTTTCGCAGCCGCAACCTCTTTCATTTCGAATACCGCATTGCCGCGATCGACAGCCATTGGGCACGCACCCCTGCAGAAGCCAACTTCGTCAACTATGCTTCCTTGCAGCCCGGGAGTTTCGATTTTGAGGTCCGAGCAGTGGATGAAAATGGCATTTGCAGTCCAGAACCCGCGGTTTTGCATTTCGAAGTGGCGACGCCATTTCAGCAGCAGCCCTTGTTTTTTGTCCTCATCGGCGTCGTCGTGCTCCTCATTTCCTTCGCCATTTTTCAAGTCAGGTTGCGCTACCTCCGTCGCCGTCACCGGATTCAGGAACAATTGATTCATTCGCAGCTCACCGCCCTCAAGGCCCAAATGAATCCGCATTTCATGTTCAATGCGCTCAATTCTATCCAGGATTTCGTGATCAGCAAAGACGTGCGCAACTCCAATCTTTACCTCACCAAGTTCAGCACGCTGATGCGCAAGGTGCTTGATGCCTCTGGGCAGAATCAGGTGCGTTTGAGCGACGAAATCGACATGCTTCGGCTTTATTTGGATCTTGAGCAGTTGCGGTTCGGAGCAGAGATGACCTATACCATCGAATGCGCAGCGGATGTCGATGCCGATGGGATTTTCTTACCCTCGATGATCATCCAGCCCTTTGTCGAAAATGCAATCAAGCATGGATTGCTGCACAAGAAAGGGGAGAAGCGGCTGGAGATCAGATTCAAAGTTATAGATAATGAATTGGTATGCAACATCTTGGACAACGGCGTAGGCCGCAAACGCAGCGCCGAAATCAAGGCAAGAGCCACGGTAGCACATGCATCGTTTTCGACGGCTGCTACCGTAAAGCGCCTGGATTTGATCCGGAGTTTGTATGGGGATTCGGTAAATTTGGTGATCATAGATTTGGAGGCGAATGGAGAGGCGCAGGGCACCGAGGTAAAATTGACCTTGCCGATCATGAACCCAAAGCACCCACTGATGAATTGACCGGTGTGTTGTGGCCGACTGCAGCTAAATTTGGGATTCAATATTCTAGGAAATGGAAGAAAGGCAACTCAAAGCCATCATCATCGACGACGAAGAGCGGGCAAGAACCTCCCTGGGAACCTTGCTGTCGGAATTTTGCCCCGAGGTGCAGGTCATCGGCACGGCCGCCAACGTGCCCGATGGTGTCCTCGCAATCAATAAGTTGAGGCCAGATCTCGTCTTCCTCGACATCGAGATGCCCGAATACAACGGTTTCGAGTTGCTAAGCTTTTTCCGGGACGTAGACTTTGAATTTGTGTTCGTCACCGCCTACAATGAATATGCCCTCCGCGCATTCGAAGTCTCCGCCGTGGATTACCTGCTCAAACCTGTCGAAATTGGCCTCTTGCAAGCCGCGGTCGCCAAGGCGCAACAACGCCGCTTTGCCAACTCCATGCAGCAGCGCATCGACGTCCTGAAAGAAGCCTTCAAAGGCGACGACCTCAAACGCATCGCCCTCACCGTCAACGATGGACTGATCTTCGTCGACGTAGCCGATATCGAATTGCTGGAAGCCGATGGCGCCTACACAAAAGTGATTCTCCATAACGGCACCCACATGCTCGTGAGCAAAAAACTGAAGCTATTCGAAGACATCCTCCTGCACCGCCCCAATTTTTCGCGCCCGCACCGGAGCTATATCCTCAACCTGAATTTCGTTAAGAAGTATGCCCGAGGAGAAAGTTTGCTCTTGATGGACAATGGAACGAGCGTCCCCGTGGCGCGGGAAAGAAAAGCAAGAATTTGAATCGATGCTGAAGGATTTGCAAATCGCGATGTGAATGATCAAGAGCTTGGATTGGCTGAGCCTTTTCAGGATTCTGAAGGATTCTGGCCTATCTACCAATCTTCCCGGGCGTGATGCCGGTGACTTTCTTGAACGCCCGCACAAAATAGTTGGGATCTGAAAATCCCGATGCATAACAGGCTTCTTTCACGCTGATGCCTTCTTGTTGTAACAGCAACCGTGCATGGGTGATTCGCTCGTTGAGCACAAATTGCTTCGGCGATATTCCAAATGCGGTCGTGAATTCGCGGTACAGCTGGGATTTGCTCATACCCGTGATTTTGCAGAGCTGCGCGACGGTAATCTCGGACGTGAGGTTGCGGTGAACAAATTGCAACAGCGCTGCGAATGGGGTGAAGTCCTTGGCCAAATTCGGGGAAAGCAGGGCCCGCAATTGCTGCTCCTGAACAATGCCCAATACCAATTCCTTGAGTGCCAATTCGGCAAAGGTATCCTTGCGCGGATGCCCGCTTGTGATCACACGCAGGAGCTTTTCCGTGATGCGCGCGATGCTTTCCGTATTTCGCAGGTGGGCATCGCCGACGTTGATCTGCCAACTGCTTTGCAAAGCGGTCGGCAACATCGACATGTTCAGGAAATCCAATTGCTGCTGCAAATAGCCGTCTTCGATGACCAAAGCCGTGCATTGCGTCGGCGTTTCCAAGTTGGCATCCGGAAAGTCTATGCGCATCAGCGTCTCGCGCGGACAGATCACCGTTTCGCCAGGCACGTAGTCAAAGTCCTGAATGCCATCGAGGTGCATCACCTTGCGACCGCGCAACATCGAGGTGACCGTAAATCCGCCAAACTTGAGATGGAAATCCGATGCCGGACGCAACGTCTGGTAAATGTTCAACTCGCAGCGTTCCAATGAAAACGACGAACGGTGCTCGACATCCGACTGAAGCTTGGCCAAGGGAACCATTGGCAGGGGCGATATGTAGTTGCTGACCAAGTCGCAATGCTGATTGGAGATATGAAGTTATGGAGAAAACAGCACAGAATTCCCATTTGGGAAGTTTGTGCTGCGAATTGGGAAGTTCGTGCAGTCGGAATGCCGATTCGAAGGCGAATTTCGATCAAATCTTAATTTCAATTGTTATGGCAACTTTAGTATCTCCTTCATCTACAGTATTTCCGGGCACGAACATCAGCTTCAAGCCCAAGTATGACAACTTCATCGGCGGGGAGTTTGTAGCTCCTGCGAATGGTGCCTACTTCGACAATATCTCGCCGATCAACGGGCAGGTATTTACACAGGCAGCACGTTCCACCCAAGCCGACATCGAAAAGGCCTTGGACGCTGCTTGGGCCGCATTCCCCCGCTGGAGCAAGTCCTCCGCGGCCTCCCGTTCCAACCTGCTGCTCAAAATCGCGCAGATCATGGAAGACAACCTCGAGTACCTCGCCACCGTCGAAACCATTGACAACGGCAAGGCCATCCGCGAAACGCTCGCTGCCGACTTGCCGCTCTGCATCGACCACTTCCGTTACTTTGCCGGCGTGATCCGTGCGGAGGAGGGAGGCATCTCCGAACATGACGAAACGACGGTTTCCATCAACCTCCATGAACCCATCGGCGTTGTCGGTCAGATCATTCCCTGGAATTTTCCCTTGTTGATGGCCACTTGGAAAATCGCACCTGCACTTGCTGCCGGTTGCTGTGTCGTTGTCAAGCCTGCCGAGCAGACCCCGACTTCGATCCTCGTTCTCATGGAGCTGTTGGCCGATGTCTTGCCTGCCGGTGTGCTCAATGTCGTCACGGGATTCGGTCCAGAGGCTGGCAAACCGCTTGCGACTTCGCCGAGAATCAACAAGGTGGCCTTCACCGGTGAAACCACCACGGGGCGCCTCATCATGCAATACGCCTCCGAAAACCTCATTCCGGTGACCATGGAACTGGGCGGAAAATCTCCCAATATTTTCTTCGAGTCTGTTGCTGCCCATGACGATGCCTTTTTTGACAAGGCTGTCGAAGGGGCCGTCATGTTTGCGCTGAACCAAGGCGAGGTTTGCACCTGCCCCTCCCGAATTTTGGTCCATGAAAACATCTACGACCGATTCATGGAGCGTGTGATTGCCCGCACCAATGCCATCGTGATGGGTAATCCGCTGGACAGCAGTACAATGATGGGCGCGCAGGCTTCCGAAGATCAGTACAAGAAGATTCTGAGCTACTTTGACATTGGCAAGCAGGAAGGTGCAAGCCTGCTCTGTGGCGGAGCACCAAAATCGCTGAATGGTGGCCTCGAAAACGGTTATTACATTCAACCGACGATTTTCAAAGGCAACAACAAAATGCGCATTTTCCAGGAGGAAATCTTTGGTCCGGTGACTTCGGTGACGACGTTCAAAGACACCGAGGAGGCCATTGCCATTGCCAACGATACGCTTTACGGCTTGGGCGCAGGCGTTTGGACGCGCGACGCGCATGAGATTTACCAAGTGCCGCGCGCCATTCAGGCCGGACGTGTTTGGGTGAATTGTTACCATGCCTATCCGGCCCATGCGCCGTTTGGTGGCTACAAAAAATCCGGATTTGGCCGCGAAAATCACAAGATGATGCTGTCGTATTACCGGCAGACCAAGAATATGCTCATCTCGTATTCGAAGGAAAAACTTGGATTTTTTTGAGGTGAAGGAAGGTGCCGAAGGTCGCATCCGGGCTTGGGAAACCAGGCTCGGATGTGCCATGTTTCAACCATTAATTCATTGAGAATGATGACGCCACGTATCATTGCAACATTGGAAGCCTTGGCGCTGATCGCCGAATTGAAATCGCTTCATGGCCCGCTGATGTTTCATCAGAGCGGCGGCTGTTGCGACGGCTCCCAGCCCATGTGTTTCCAAAAAGGCGAATTCCGCATCGGTTACAGCGATGTATGCCTCGGAGAGGTCGTCGGGATCGAATTTTTGGATGGCAAAAGACCAATTCGCATTCTGGGAACATACGCAGTTGATCCTCGACGTGACCAATGGCCGCGGCTCGAGTTTTTCATTGGAAATTCCGCTTGGAAAGCGGTTTTTCATTCAATCACGTGTTTTTGAGGCGCTGGAGCTGACGGAATTGGAGCCGGTCCGATTTTTGGAGGATTGACAATAGCCGCTTTTTGCGTGGTTGAAATGCCTGTCCGAGCTGTTTGGGCAGGCATTTTCCATTGTAGGGCTTCGAATTCCAGTTCTTCTTAAGTGAATTTTGAGGAAGGCGAATCTGATGATGGATGATTGTCGATAAATTTATTTAGACAAGTCTAAAAATAGTTTTAGGTTTGTGGAAATGAAAAGAATCATGAATCGAATTTCTGCAATGTGGTTGATCGTCATCGGATTGCAGGGCTGTGCGGCATTTGAGCCGCCAGCTCCTTCCGACGATTCCTTGCTCGACGGTCCGATCAGCGGACTTTCAGGGGAGGAGAATCGCCGATTTTTGGCAGGAGATGTGGCTTTCAACGACGAAGTGTTTACCCGTAGCACCGGACTCGGGCCGATTTTTGTTGCCACGAGTTGCGGCACCTGCCATGCCGGCGACGGAAAAGGACATCCTTTTTCAGCATTGACAAGATTTGGCCAAACCGACAGCACGGGCAACCAATTTCTCGATCAAGGCGGTCCGCAATTGCAGCATTTGGCGATTCCGGGATTTCAACCTGAACAGTTGCCCGCCGGAGCGACTTCGTCCTTGTTTATTCCGCCGGCCAATACGGGTTTGGGCTACTTGGAAGCTGTATCAGACGCTGACATTTTGGCCATGGCCGATCCGCTTGACATCAACGGCGACGGCATTTCCGGGGTGCCCAATTACATCGAAATGCCCGCTTTTGTGAGGCCTGCTGCGAATGCCATCCCGCGCAGCGGCAAGTATATCGGTCGCTTCGGCCGCAAGGCAGCTGCCTATAACTTGCTCCATCAGACTGTGAATGCCTATTATCAGGACATGGGAATTGCTTCCGAATATTTTCCGGTAGACATCCTGACCAATCAGGCTTGTGATCCCGAGGTTTCGATGCAAACAATGTCGGACCTTGTTTTTTACCTGCAGACGCTCAAAGCACCCATTCAGCGCACGCCATCCGACGCGACGGTGGGTACAGGCAAACAGTTGTTCATTCAGATTGGTTGTGAAGCCTGCCACAGGGCAAACCTTCAAACGTCCGTATCCGACATTGCCCCACTTTCGCAGGTCACTTTTCATCCCTACACCGACCTGTTGATGCACGACATGGGCAGCGGCCTCGACGATGGTTATACCGAAGGTACCGCCCTTACCTCCGAATGGCGTACCACCCCGCTTTGGGGCCTCGGATTGTCAGCCAATTCGCAAGGAGGAAGCCTGTATTTGATGCATGACGGCAGAGCGCATTCGATCCAAGAAGCGATTGAATTACATGGGGGAGAGGCGGCAGGGAGCAAGGATAGATACTTGCAATTGACTGAAAATGAAAAAGATGCCGTGATCACCTTTCTCAATTCGCTGTAAGCCATGGACAGAAAATCATTTCTCAAAAGTTGTGGTGTTGCCTGTTTGGGTGCCGGCTTCCTCGTGAGTTTCCTTGAATCCTGCGGCACCACGAAACGCATCCAAGCACCCATCGAATCTTCAGATTTGGTCGTTGACCTGTCTGCATTCGACAACAAGGGCAAAAAGGACAATCCGTTTCACATGGCAGTCATCGCCGACAACGAAATCTTGCAGGATCCGATCTGCATTTTCCGGTCTGCGGATGGCCAAACCTTCACTGCGCTGCTGATGCGCTGCACGCACCAAGGTGCGCAACTGCAACTCTTTGGCGACAAGCTCCAATGCCCGGCGCATGGCAGCGAATTTGATCCGAAAGGTGCTGTCGTTCAGGGCCCTGCCGTCGATCATTTGCGCACATTTCCCGTTTCGATTCAAGGCGCTCAACTCCGAATTTCCCTCAAATGAAAGCGTTGAAATACATCCTTTTTGCGACGGCCTCGTTCCTGATTTCTTCCGCAGCGATCGGCCAAATCGACAGCACCTTGCTGAAACGCATTCCGACCGACACATCCAAGGCGACCCTCAACATGGATGCGATCTACAACCGGCCGTTTCTCACTTTGGGTAAATCTCCCGTCGCCTTGGGCGGCTATGTCGAGGCCAATTGGCAACATCTCGGGACAGACGGTGTTTCAGACGGTCATCAGTTCCAATTTCGGCGAATGACCCTGTTTGCGAGTGCGGCGATCGGGAGGAGGATCAAGTTCCTCAGCGAAATTGAATTCGAAGAAGGAGGGAAGGAGATTGCGGTCGAATTTGCAGCGATGGACGTCGAATTGTTGCCTTTGCTGAACCTTCGTGGCGGCATGATCGTGAATCCGATCGGCTGCTTCAACCAAAACCACGACGGACCCAAATGGGAATTCATCGACCGCCCGATTTCGGCGACGCAGATGTTGCCCGCTACCTGGAGTAATGCCGGATTTGGCCTCTATGGCAAGTATTACCGCCGCAATTGGATGGTCGGTTACGAAGTTTACGCCTCCGGCGGATTTGATCCGTCGATCATCGAAAATACCCAAAACCGCACCTTTTTACCCGCAGCCAAACAAAATCCGACCCGATTTGAGGAAATCGCGAGTGGCGTACCGATGCTCACTGCCAAAGTTGCCGCACGCAACCTCAAAATCGGCGAAATCGGCCTTTCCTACATGGGCGGCGTGTACAACCAATTCCAGATCGACGGCTTGCCCATCGATGAAAGGCGACGCTGCGATGTATTTGCCGTGGATGTCAATTTTCAGGTTCCCAAAGCCAAAACCTATTTCACTGGTGAATGGGCTTGGGTATTTGTCGATGTCCCGACGGATTATGCGCAGCAATTCGGCAGCCGTCAGCACGGCGGGTTTTTGGACATTGTGCAGCCCCTCAAGTCGGGCAAATTCCTCGGTTGGAAAAACGCGACCCTCAACGTCGTCTGCCGCCTCGAATATGTGGATTGGAACGTCGGGACCTTCCGCGAGACGCAGGGCAACATCTCCGACGATGTTTGGAGCATTGTCCCCGGCATCAGCTTCCGCCCGAGTCCGCTCACCGTCCTCCGCCTTAATTATCGCTATATGCAACAGCAAGACCTGCTCGGAAACCCACCCGCAACCACCGGAGGAATGGGATTTGGCGTAGCAACCTACTTTTAAGTGAAAAGTGAAAAGTGAAAAGTGAAAAGTCGCAAGTGAAACGTGAGCAACTCTTATAGTTTTCACTTAACTACTCACTTCTCAAAGTCGCACTTTGCCCGCAATGCACTTTTTCACTTTTCACTAAAAGTCTCGTTGGCCCGCAACGCAACTTTTCACTTATAGTTTTTCACTTTTCACTTTTCACTTAATAATGTTGTCGATTTTCCAGCTTCCGCCTTCATCGACCATCGTGACCTTGACACAATGCTTCGAATTGTCAAAGGAGGCAGTGTAGCAGACCTTGTACTGATCCTTGGCAGCAGATTCGGGCGTGATTTCCAGGTTTTCAGCCCATTTTTCCTCAACGTCTTGCGCATTCAGGAAGGGGTCGGCGTCGAGTTCCGCGTCGGCAATCTGCACCAAAAATTTGGCCGTACAATGCTTCGCCTTGAGCGATTCAATTTTGGCGTGATCTTCGGGAACTTTGCTGCTTTCGCGGATATAACTCTGATAAAAAACTTTCAAGGAATCCATTGACTGTGCGTCTGTACCTGAAGAACAGGCTGTGAAAAAGAAAATGCTCAAAAGCGTTATTCCGCTCAAGAGAAAGGATCGGCGTTTTCTCATGATTACATTCGATAGACGACGTTTCCAGGCTTGTGCTTGCGATAGTCGCCGCCGGCCCAGTAATCCCTTTGCTTGAAGTCAGAAACCCATTGCGAGCCGTTCCACATTTGGATGTGTCCGTGTTCGTGGTACTTCTTGTCGCCTTGGAAGGCTTCAAAAACGGCAATGTCGCCCTTTTCATAGGCTGACGTGCTGATCTGCTTGAAGCCCAAGGTCTCGAGGTAACCTTTGTATTTGCAGGCTGAAACAGGGTTGTTGGGGGTCGCGACACCACCTGCGTTGATGGCCATGCGCACGTATTTGGCGCATTTGCCCAACGAACCTTCGGAGGCATTCGCATTCAAAGCTGCGACGGCCTTGTCGACATCAAACTTGGACTTCGCTGCCGGGGACTGGGCTTTGGGTGCAGGCGTATTGGTCTTCGCTGCGGCTTCTTTGCCCGCTCCGTCCTTGGTCGGGGTAACTTTGGCAGGCGTGGAAGCTGTGGCATTCAAATAGCCTAGCGCTTTGTCGAGTTGATTTCCATAAATCACCGAGTTGCTGAACTCTGCCTTGATATCTGCCACGACATCCGAACCATGTGCAGTTTTGTAGGCAGACTTGAAGCCGGAGATGAGGGCTCCATCATTTTTGAGCTTGGCGAGGCTGGCATAAACCGCATCTTCGTCGGTGCCAAAGCCGGTGTAGCCGCCAAACATGGCTTCCCAAACGGCATTCGCAATCGCGCCAAGATCCGGGGCAGCGGGTTTTTCAGATCCCTTTGCCGGGGTTGAAGCCGGGCTTTTGGTGGTCGCCGTCGAGATGAAATCCTTGGAGACCCATTGACCTTGTCCGATGCAGTACCAACCCGTTACTTCGCCATAAATGGTCACGCCGCTTCCCTTGCCCAGCTTGTTTCCAGTTTTATCGTATTGTGTACCAGGTCCTTTGCGAATATTGACGCCATCACCTGTGGCTGTACCCGATCCGGTTGCGGCACCGATTTTAAAGTCAAATCCCGTACTGGGCTTGGTTTCAGGCGCTTTTGGCGCAGTGGTCGTGACACCTGCAAGTGCGCGGAGAGCTGCTTGGAAGTCTTGCACACGCACGGGCGTCTGCGCGTACCAAGCACTGTCCTGGCATTCCAAAGCGGCTTTTTCCCATTCGCCTTGTGTCATATAGGTCCACGTCTTTTTGAATTTCGTGTTCCAAGCGGTTCCCAATTGGAAGTTGACCGAGGCGAGTGCGATGATGAATCCTTCCGAGGCTACACCCAAAGTTGAGGCCTGGGCGCTTGCGGCATCGTAGGCCTTTTTGGCGTCTTGCGAGGCCCAACCATTCAAAATATTGTCGGGAACTGTGGTTCCGACAGGATAGGTTTCCTTCTGGGAGGATGTAAGCAAGTGGCCCAGTCCGACGGTAGGCAGACCACGTGAGTCGAGGTAAACCTTTGTGCGCCAGCCTTCTCTCACTTTTAAATGCGCGATAAATTCGGCGGGCACACCGTTGACTTCCATTTCTCCCTCGCCCTCTTTCTTTTGGATGGGATCCGCTTTCAATTGAAAGGCAGGGGGAGTCATCGTTTGTACGTTTCCGACAGGACCTTCGGACTCATTGGAGGATTGAGTCGACTTGGCGTTGATTTTCTCTTGAGGAACCATGTGAATTGACTTTAGACAAAATGACCCCATGAAATTGCCATTTTTCGCTCAAAAATCCAAGGATGGGGATAACAATTCCTGTAGACCGCCTTCCGAGCTTCAATCCCGATTCCACGACTACCCAAAAATGTCCTTATCGCCGGTTGTAAGTGAAAAGTGAAAAGTGAAAAGTGAAAAGTGAAAATTGAAAAGTGAAAAGTCACCTTCAGAAGTTCAGCAACTTTTCACTTTTCGTTATTCACTTTTCACTTATGGTTATTCACTTTTCACTCTTTGATGAACTTGATGGCTTTGCCCGTGTTCAAGTCACGCAGGAAATAGATTCCCGATTCGAATTCGGATACATCCAGCGTTTTTTCAGTTTCGATGGCAATTGTGCTGTGATGCTTGCCCAAAACATCCACCACGGTGATGGTTGTAGGTTGTGCGACAGCGATTTGTAACATGGAATTCGTTGGATTTGGGAATACGGTGATGGCTTGGGCGGGATTGGCCTGCGGATCAATGGCCAAAGCTGGATTGAGCTCGTTGTACAGGGTAATGACCTCGGATTCACCCAATTTGCGGTTGTAAACGCGCATGTCATCGAGTTGGCCATTGAAGAAATTGGCCATGTTTTCCGAGTGATAACCGAGTACCAACGGGCGCCCGGCTACATTAAATTGACCACCAAACCATCCCATGTCATGTGCCACGTATTGACCATCGACATAGATAATGGTGCTGTCCATATAACCATGTACAAAAACGACGTGCTTCCAACTTCCGCTGATGTCTCCCACAAGGGCAGACCTGTCATCGCTCGCGCTGCAACGTTCAAAAGTCCAGACGTTTTTGCTGATCCCGCCAAACTGCGGATTAGCAATGACAGAGATGTTGTATTGGCTGTAATTGGAAGTGGCGCCATCTCTTTTGCTGAAGATCACACCTTGCTGCGCGACGGTATAATTCACCCACAACGAAATGCTGAAGTCGCCAGTACCCATCTGAAATTCAGCACCATCTGTGAGGTCAATGTGGTCATCAATTCCATCAAAGCTATAGGCCATGTCTGCGTTGCCAAAGCGGTCAGTGGTTAGCGTGGCGCCGGTCACGGTACCATGGTTACTGCCAACTTCGTCGTCGGCATTGCCGCCGTTGAAGGAGTATTTGGCGACGAGTCCATTGGTAACTTGGGCTTGAATGGCCATGTTGCCGCCAAGTAGCAAAACAATAAGAAGTAGAGTTTTTCGCATAATAGGATACTTAAGATTTCCAGTGCCAAAGTACCTGTAGCCGATGGATCGGGTCTGTTTTTGTTCAGGAACGGCCCGTTTTGTGCAGGAATGGATGGGTGTTTTTACTTGAGAAGCGAATTGGCCGAAAATGGTGGTTGGCAAAATTCAAAAAAGGAAAATCGAAGCAAAGCGTTGGATATCCATTGGAATGAGAAAAACGGATCGGAATGCTCAAAGCAGCTCCATCAGAAGGGATTTCGCAAGTACTTCCTTCCCGTCAGCCATTCGGTATCAACGATTCGCGGTCCGATTATTCCTCGCCGCATTCCCGCCCCAGCAAAACCAACGATCTATCCCGGCATTCCCTGTTTTGATCACGGCCAATTTTCCGTCGGTACAGGGCGCATAGAAGTTTCCTTGAGCGGCGATGGGTTGTTGGCGGTGCGTTTCTCCCGTTGCGTAGGTATGGGTGATGCGTCCCGATTGCGGATCAAATTCTCGAATGTTGCCATCCATGCAGGCGACATAGATTTTACCGTCCACGGTCATCGGGGGGGCCATTTGACTGCCGCCATCGTCGGTCAGGGACGTAGGATATTGCCATTCCCAGACTTGGAGCAAGGTTTTGGCATCAAGGCAGCGCAGGACATGCCCTTGGGCGACATAGATTTTTCCGTTGAATTCCAGTGGACGCGAACCTTCAAAGCTTTGTTGTGCCATGATGGAGGCTGTACCCACAAGTTGGACCGCTCCGATTTTTTCACTTGTGCTTAAAGGCGAGGCGATGTAGCCCGTATTGAGGCTCAAGTTGTTGGCGTTCGAAGCGAATTTGCTCCTTCGCATGGCTCCGGCGTCGATATAGGGCGCCACCTGATAGGGCGTAGCCTTCAACATTTTGAGGGTCGCCGCGTCAAAAAGGGCGATGCGCTCATGGGCGACGCCGTTGCTACTGTCGCGCTGACTCATGCAGACTTGCCCTCCGACCACAATGGGTGCACAAGTCGCGAAAAGAGGTTTCTCCGCGATCACATTGCCATTGTCGACATCGAGCACGTAGCTATGTCCAGAGAAGGTATTGAAATAGAGCCGATTCCCTTCAGCCACTGCTGCCGAAATGACTTCGCCGCGGATCCATTGCTGCCAAAGGATTTCTCCCGTCCTGAGGTCCAAACATGCCATCGAAAAGGGTTTGCCCGCGGCAAATTGCGGAACAAGTGTCTGACCGTTGTAGTCTTGGTAGCTCATGTACACGCGACCATTGGCGATGCAGGGCGCTGAGAGCACGTAGCTCGCAAGCCATTTGCTCCAGAGCAATTTCCCGGTTTTGGCCGCAATCGCATAGATCGTGCAGCTTTCCGTGGCGCAAACCACCACGTCATCGTCGCTTTCGATATTGGAAATGCCGCCTTCTTTCAAGTTGATCGACCAGATAGGTTCGCCAGTTGATGCCTTGACAGCTGCCAAATGCGACGAACCCCAACTTGCACCTGCGACAATCATACCATCTACAAAGCAAGGACTCATCATCGGTCCGAGGTTGTAAGGCTTCAATGCAAATCCGTATTCGGTGGAGACAATGTCAAACGGATGCGCGACTTCACCCACCTCCATCGTTTGAAATTCCAGTTTGTGGCCCTTAGGATCGCGGTATTTGAGCTGTTCGGCATTGTTGCGCTTCACATAGGCATCATGCGCAGCTTCATCGGCGAGCCTTTTTGCACGTGCATCAAGGATCGCCTGCTTGCCCGCGTACCCATAACGCACGCGCACATTGTACGAGCCCCCGTGCCCAGGAAATTGGAAATGGTCGAATTCGGCGAGAAAGGTGACGCTCATGGTATAATTCTCACCGATGGGGACCTTCATGAGCAGCTTCCCATTGGCATCGGTGCTGTCCACATAGGTTTTTTTGCTGCCATCGGCCGTGAGGGTGATCACTTCGTGGACAAGTGGTTGATGGTCAAGGCCGATGAATTCCATGCTGATCGAAGCAAGCCCCTCGGCAGGCGGCATCATGTTGAATTGTGGTGCGCCGACAACAGTAGGTTTGCCATTCAGCCATCCATTGTAAAAAATGGTATGTTTCGTGATGGTACTCGGCTTGTTGGGCACGGTCAATTGGTTATAATTCAGCGAATCCCCCACGGAAATCCAATAAGTCTGGTTGATCGGCAGGAGGCATTCCCAGATACCGTTTTTGTCGGTTTTGCCAGATTGCAAGACAGCTTTGTCGATGGATTGTACGACGAGCGTTGCTTTTGCAAGCGGACCCTTCCCGAAGTCCTTGAGCTGGAAAATCACCAGGGATTTCGTGGCTGTCGGCACAAGATTTTTGCCCGTCTGGGAAAAAGCGATTTGGGCGAGAAAAAGGATGGGAAGGAAGAGCAAGCACAGCTTTTTCATTGCATTTTCGGGGTTGGACGACACCTAAACGCGCCAATGCAAATGGGGAACAGGGGGATGTCGGAAACACCCGTTTGTCAGCCCAAGCCAGAATGCTGGGATGGGCTGACAAACGGCTTTTTGTTTCAAAATTGTAAGACGGCAGTGCTGTTTGTCAGCCCACGTCAGAAGCGCTGGGATGGGCTGACAAACGGCTACCGGGTTCAAAATGCCGGGTCAGCGGCGCTGTTTGTCAGCCCAAGCCAGAACGTGGGGATGGGCTGACAAACGGCTACTGGGTTCCCTTTCTTTTGTCATTCGCCAAGGATTTCATACCTTTCAGCATGCCCCGACCCACCTGGATCCTCCAAAAGAACCTCACCAATGAGAAGGTGTTTGCCACGATCAAAGCGACCTTGGAGGCAGACAATTTGCCATATCAAGAAGTGCTGCTGATTCCATTTTCCGATGAAGCACCAGAGGTTTCTCGACCATTCGAAGGGTTGGTCTTTTATGGTTCGACGACCTTGATTCTCAATGCCTGGAAAAATCCCGACCTGCAGCAAGGTGTCTTCTTTGATCCCATGCGTTTTTCCATGGAAAATTACCTTCGACAATGGGGCGCATCCATGCTTAACAACGACAGTCGCGCGACCACATTTGCAGAATTGGCCTCTGAAAAGCATCCCACCGCCACCCAATTTTTCATTCGCCCCGATGCAGATTCTAAAGCCTTTTCAGGTCAGGTAATGACATTTCAAGCAATCCAAACCTTCGCCTCTCAGCTTCAGGATGCCGAAAATCCCCATTTGGACCGGCAAACGCCGATCGTCATCAGCCGCCCAAAAAAGATCGATAAGGAATGGCGCAGCTTTGTCGTGGACGGAAAAATCATCGACACCACCCGGTACGTTCTCCAAGGCGAACTTGACATCGACGCAAAAGACGTTCCGCCGGCATTGCTGGAATTTGTGCAGCAAGCAATTGATCGGTACGAACCGCATGCCGTTTTCGTCATCGACACTGCCTTGAGCCAAGGGCAATTGGGCATTCTAGAATGCAATTGCTTCAACGGGACGGGGTTTTATGGGCATGATATCCCGAAGATTGTACGGGCGGTGAATGGTTGGGTACAAAAGCAGGCTTAGCAATTAAATTTCGTTAATTTTCCATCAAAATCAGCCCTCCAATGCCCACGCTCCAAGAAACATTCGGCAACATCGACATCTACCTTTTTGACCAGATTCAGAAGGGGCGGTTTGCGCAGACCAAAACCGTGCTCGACATGGGTTGCGGCGGCGGGCGGAATTTGGTGTATTTCCTCCATCAAGGTTTGCAGGTTTTTGGGATCGATCCTCAGAAAGAGGCGATTGCGGTCGTGCAGGAGCTTTGTCGCACGCTCGCACCCGCGAATCCCGAGGACAATTTCCGCGTCGGCAACATCGAGGAAAACCCATTCGAAGGGCAACAATTTGACTTGGTGATCTGTAACGCAGTGCTGCATTTTGCGCGTGATCAGGCCCATTTTGACCAGATGCTCAAGGCCGTTTGGGCGGCAGTCGCACCGGGCGGATTCCTTTTTGTTCGTTTGGCTTCCAACATCGGCATTGAAGGGAAAGTTCAACCTATTGGCAACGGCCGTTACCTGCTTCCGGATGGCTCCGAACGCTTTTTGGTCGATGAAGCCATGTTGCTCAGCTACCAAACAGAACTCGGGATGAAGCAATTGGAACTCATCAAAACGACCAACGTGCAGGGGCTGCGGTGCATGACGACTTGGTGTACCGGTAAATCATAAAATCGAAATTATGACCCAATTAAAAGACCACATCCGCCGCATGCTCCTCGAATTCATCCACGAAATTGAAGCCGCAAAGTGGCAAGGCAAAGAACGTGAACTCGTTTCTCATTTTGCCTTCTCCAAACTTGTGAAAAATGTCGGATGCTGTCCTGAATTCCAGGATGTTGCGCAGATTGCCATCGAAGTGCGCGTCAAACAGGTCAAGGGGCGCAGCAAAGAAAATGTCTGCAAAGACATGATGATTTGGCCTAAGCCGGGTCAGACTTTTATGAACAAAGGTGCGGTTCCCTGCTGCATCATTGAGTGGAAACACCGCCTCAAAGAGCCTTATCCCTACGACGTCGAATGGCTCCGCGATTACACGCGGGTGCATCCCGACTGCTTCGGCATCGCCCTCACCGTGGAAAACGAAGCCCGTTACCGGCTCCGCGCCACCTTGATCGAAAACGGTGAAGTCTCCGACCAACATTGGATCTAAACTAGCCCAGAGATTCCAGATTCTCCCGCACAGCAGCCAGGAAAACTTCCTTGATCGGTTGTTGAAGTTGTTTGGATTTGGCCCAGAGCCGCATTTCCATCAATCCGATGACGTGTGGGCCGCTTCCTTGTCCGGATGCCAAGGCATCCAACGATTCCAGAAGGCGATCCACTGCAAGCTGCTCATTCTCTGAAACATCCTTTCGCAGCGCTGCCTGCAAATACGAGAACACGGCAAGCTCAAAGGCGACTTCCCTCGAATTCTGACGGAACCGGCGTTTGCCCGCGCGGGTCAGGTATTCGTTGAGTTGATCGTCTCCCAATTCGAATTGGATGACCGCCTGCAAGACCAAGGCAAAGTCGCGAATATCCTGCCGGATGCTGCGTTCGGGGAGGTTGAGGATGCGTTGCACATGGCGATTGGCCGCTTTGAAATTGCCGCTGAGGAACTCCGCGACCGCGAAATTGTTGAAAAAGGGCAATTGCTGTGTCGGAGAGGCCACCGTCGTTTTGAGATTGAGCCAAAGCATGATTTCCTCGATCAGTTTCGGAATTTGATCCAAAAATCCGCGGTTGAGCGAGAGGGTAAATTGATGGTGAAACAATAGGCGCTGAAAGTCATTGGCGATCGAGGCGGGTAGCTGCTTGAAATCCGGCATCAGCGCGAGCCGCTGTTCAAGGACATTGCTTTTTCGTGCGTCGAGGAAACAGGCGCTCTGATACTGCCGGCAGATGCTCATCAGTACTTGCGCCTGATCGATTTGCCAATCAGGTTGCTGCCGCCATTCCTTCAATAGTTCTCCGTAGACCTTGACGGCTTCCGCGGGTCGTCCATCGAGCAGGTGGCCAATGCCAAGAATATTCGCAGCAAGCCCCTTTTCAACGTACCCGCCAGTTCGACGCCAATTCCGCGATGGTCGGACTCCCCCGCCATTTCCCGAATCTCGAGCAGCAGTTCCAGGTTGCGCGGCAGCGAAATTTGACTTGCACGCACGCGCAACAATTCGTGACGATGCCGGAGTTCCTGCAACCGGAGCAGCTTTGCGGTCATTTCCCGTTCCTCCATGCGATGCGCTTTGATGGCAGCATTGCCTGCCGATGCCGGGAGAAGGCGGCGTTCGGCCTCCAGGCATTGCAGCCCAAAATGGTACCTGCTTGTGGTGAGCGCCAATTTCTTGGCACGTTTGAGGCGGCGCGCGGCTGCCGGGTAAAGCTTCTTTTCGGTAAGAATCTCGACGGCCGTCAGGGCAGTGCGCAATTGTCCGTCAACGGTGTCTTCCTGATGCAGTAACTGCAACCCGTCCAAAATCAAGTCTTTAAGCCGAACGGACAAGGTCGGGAGGTTGGCCACAAGCCGTGGATCTGACGGCGGATTTTCTGAGTCATCCTTTCCATCTAGCCAATCAAAAAGATCGAGAATCTGCGTTTCGCGGTTCCTTGCGCGAGCATTCCCCAACATTTTTACGGTTCGTTTTTCCCCGATTTCCAGCGATTTCACCAATTCTTTCAATTCCTTGACCTCTTGCATTGCCTTTTCACTGTATTTTATGCGAGGCTAAAAATGGCTTAAAATTTGATTTTATGACAAATAAATTTGAATGTCACTGTATAGATCAGAATGCAGTTTGGTTTGGTGAGCCGTCGGGGCTCCCGTAAAATTGTGTTATCGTTGAAGCTTCAACTACTTTATCAGGGATAAAATGATTCGAATATCAAGGAGCGTTGGACATCAACGTCACGTGGCTCAACAACACTGCTACCGCCTTCTACCTTGGGTGGCCCGGTGTCGAATCCGTTCTTTTGGAGCCCTCTGAGCCGTCAGGGCAGTATGAAGTCCAAGTGCAGGACTTGGAATTGCCACTGAGCAAGGATGGCGTGGCGGCAATTCGGTTGAAGTGGACGCAAGTAGGATCGTCGTATACCATCGCCCAGGATTACGGAGATGGTTGGACACCGATTGCGGGCACTTTTCCCACGACGAAGAAAAACTATACGATTGACTTCGTCCTCAATGAAGATGGCATCCTGATCGTAGGCACCATCGACATCGAGATCGAGTTGCCCAGCTAAGCGGATTGTCGCTTTTGCAGCTGAATCGAACGCCCCTTTTCGGGGGTGCTGGAAGAGCATTGACCAGATTTTCGCATCGAAGGATGCCTACAAGAGATGAATTAAGACGCATAGACATAATACTTTACCAACGCAGTTTTTTGCAACCGTGAATCACGCGAAGTGGTGATTCCTGAACCAAATGGAAATGTTCGCCGAAGGCCGTCCTGCAAAGGATGGCTTTTTGCATTGGAAGTGATTGGGGATTTGGAAGATCGGATCGGATGCGACGCGAAAGTCTTGAACTGCTCAGAAAAAGTGTTCGAAGCCAAACTTCCGTCAAGCCAAACCAAAATTTCGCTTTTGAACTTTGGCAATTGTCGTTGCATTCTTGATAGCTTGCCGGATGTGCTGAAAGTCTTCATTATTAAGCTGTCCAGCTACGATTTGAGGCGTATCAGAAACTGATTTCATCAATTCAATGGTGCTTTTTTCGAAGATCTGTGTACAATCGACAAAGGAGTCGTGGTCGAGGAAATCATAGTCTCTCGCCATGATGGGTATATGCCAAGCCCTGACCGTTGCACTACGAAAAATCTGTGGGTTGATTTGACTGTTGATGAGCACCACACCCAAAACGACTTTGTATTTTGAAGTTCCCAAAACAACGAAGAGTTTGATTTTTGGTGGATTGGTTTCGCGAAAATGCATTCGAATGATGGAACCGGGCTCCAAGGATCGGCTTGCGTATTCGCTTCGAAATTCCTCCGAAAAAAAGTCTCCTAAAGCCATTTCAACGCATTCTCAGCCTCGTTGATTTCGCGAATGTAGTGTAGCATTTCTTCGGAGGCATTTGCTTCCTGGGCAATGTCCAGCAATTCCATTTCATTGTTCATGGACGCCCGATTCCAAGCATAATCATGTGATTTTTCCGACAGCTGCCCAAAAGTCAGGGATCTATTTTCTGCAATGGAGTGTTGCAAGCATTCAATTTCAGATGCAGAGAGAAAGTCTTCGTCGGCCGCGCTTTTGGGAATCACGACCCATCGATCTACCGTCATGCGGCTTTTGGCATCCGCAAGAAGACTTGTGCCAAACGCGTCCGGACGGAATGCCTTGAGAAAGTCGTAGGTATTGGATGGAACCGGCCCATCTTTCATGGCAAAGTATTGATCTCCAAGGATTGTGCGTCCGTACAATGCCAAGTGCTCACGGTCTGCAAAATAAAAAATCTTGAATATCCTGTGAAAATCAGCTTTCTCCAGCAAGTTCGCTACCAGCAATACAGCATTCAATACCTTTTCTTGTTGCCACATAAGCTAATTTAATTCGTCACAAAGCTATTCAATTTAGCCATGAATTGCAAGGTTTTTCTGGCCAATAACTGTTCCGTGTAGGTTCCCTGTCGATTTCTTTTTGTCTTCAAACCTCAATCCCGCTCCACCGCCTTCGCCACCCGCTCGCAGCGCTCCCACATCACTGCGAATCCCTCTGCTGACCGATGCAAAGCTTCCACTTCCGCTTTTCCACCCAGATTGGCGACGTCGCGCAGGTAATCGGGTATCAGTCCGTAATGGGCGACCCCCTCGGTGTTGTAGTCCCAACAACGGTCGCCCGTGCAACAGCGGTCGAAGTCAAAGCCATACACAACCTTTGAGGCGGGTACCACCTTGCCATCCACCGTGTCTACCCTTGGAAATGGCAGCATCATCATGCCGTTTACATCGGTCCCGATCGCGCAGGATTGCCGGCCGGTGAGCGGCATCATCGCCTTTAGATTCCGCAGGAAAGTTACCGCATCCGGGCCCCATCCGAGGCCGATCATGCCTTCTAAAGCCAAGATCCTGCGAACTTGGGCGTAGGTGCGGCCGTTTTCGTTGCGGGTGCCGGGAGCGTTCATCGTCCGCAGGCCGTTGTGCCCCGAGTTGAGCGGGTAGCCGCCGGGGATGGATTCGGCAATGGCAAGCGTCTGGTTCACTGCCTTTTGTGACATATGGTCCACATCGATCAGCATACCCAATGCCATCATCGTCTTGATCGCGGATTCGCCCAAGGGCGTAAGTCCGAGGGCATTCACCTGCGGGGTAGGGGTCTGGGATTCGCTCTGCGGACAAAGGCTCAGGTTTTTGCCGATCTTGAGTTTCAAAACATCCAACATAAACTGGCTGAGCGCGGGATGGAATTGATAATCAATGCTGTCTGTGGGTTGCGCAGGTTCGAGTTGCCAGCAATGACCTGATTCCCGGAAGTTGCTGATATTGAAAAAATCTACCGAAGCCGCGGTTCCTCCGAATGGATTGTCGATGACGTGCACGGGGAAAACATAACGTACGCCGCTGTCATACAGCATCATCAGTTCCTTGGCGACGCGCATCTCCAGCGGAGGATAGCCGCTTGTTTGCGGTTTGTTGAAATTGCCGATGTTGTCGATTTCGACCCCCAATACGATGGCCAATTTGCCGGCCAACACAATGTGCCGGAGGTCTTTGCTCGAATAGGCGACCTCCATCCAATCGCTGTGGCGATCCACCATTTTCTTGATTTCTTCGATTTGCAGTTCGGCCGAGGCTTTGTCATCGGTCGGCAGGTCGCCTGGACCCGCCATGGAAGCGGCCACCGTTTCGCTGTTCACGGCAAGAGCCACCATCACATTCAAGCCATTGTTGTGCGCCCGCTGAATCCAATCGATCCACATGGCCTGATGGGAAATGTCGCGGCAAGAAGGCCACTGCGCAAAATTTGTATTTGCGCCACCAATTTCCTTGCCGTGCACACTTATCGCATGGTTGTTGGCTTCCAACGTGCCGATCAAATTCTTGCGGATGATGTCGCCGCAGGGATTGGTGAAATGGTTGTAGCCGCCATGCGTAGCATTGCAGTGGGAGAGGGCATGTTCCATCGAGGTCGCGGTCACAATGGACTTACATTCGCCATCGGTTGGAATCAGGCATCCCACATCAGGTGCGCCATGCAGGAATTTCCCCGAATAGGCCAAATGCGCCATCGGGTGGGCGTGCATGTCCACGAGGCCCGTAAGCTGTTGTGCATTTGCATTCGCGGTAATGATAAAGAAAAGCAACCCGCAGATTTGGAATCGCATTCGGATTCTTGATCGACGGCGATCTACCATTTCGACGATTGGGGACGGAAGGGAGGCAACTTTCGCGTTCAATTCTGACTTAGTTTTCTCAAAATTAATAGATTCCAAGTGGATTGGAGTTGTTTCTCTGGCTGAAATTCATTTGTTTGGATCTTCTCCGTTAGAAAAGGAATCATTCATGAAATCGTCCTCCATCTTGTTCTTGATCGTCTTGATCTCGTTGGGAATCAGCGGAAAAAAGCTCGACTACGCGAAATTCAAAGCAACGCAGGACTATACCGTTCCGCTATTTGAAGATGCTTTTGACAAAAAGGTGGCCTTGTTCATTTTTCCGCATGCAGATGACGAAATCGTTTGCGCGGGAACCATTGCCACGCTGAAGCAGATGGGTTGGGAAGTGAACCTTCTCACGCTGAATCAAGGTCTGTATTCTGCGAAAGCCATTCGAAAAAAGGAATGGGAAAATGCAGTTGCGGCACTTGAGCTGGATCATGCCGAGATTTTGGACTTTCCCAACAACACTTGGGAAAATGTGATGCGCGACAGCATCGTCTTTTGGTACGATCACCAAGACAGTGTTGCCACTATTTTTGAAAAGGCCATTCAGCAATACAAACCCTCCGTTTTGTTTACCTATGACATGGAATTGGGTGCCTACGGGCATCCCGAACATCGGATTTCGGCAGAGATTGCCCACAAGGTGTTTCAAAAGCACAAGGGTGACCCGAATTTTCCGGTGCAACGCATTTTTCAAATCACCTTGCCGGAAGCGATGGAGCAACTGATGCTTTCTGATTCGGAGTCGTACCACAATGCCATTCAACGCACTGGAAACAAGACCTTGCCGGAACCGACCGTTGCCTTTGACATTTCCCGATTTTGGCCCATGAAGCGGAATGCGGCTGCGAAGTATGCCTCTCAGGAGGGGAGCATGAAGAAATTTTACCTGCTGCCTGCCGTGAAGGATACTGCGGTTCATTACAAGACGTTTGACCGCGAATATTACCACGAAGTCTCGCGCTAAGGCATTTTTTCAAGCCTTGAAGCCAAATCTGATTTCCAAACAGCCGTAAAGTGGAAAATCTTGGAATGATAGTAAAACTATTTTATGTAATGGCTCGTAATTCAGCTATCGAAGTATCATTTAATCACTAGAATTATGAGAAAGTTTTCCAAAGCAAGTGCAATGATGTTGAAGTTTACCGTGGTGGCTTTTCTTGCGATCGGACTGCTGGAAAGTTGTGCTATCGTGCGACCGGGCGAGGTTGGCGTGAAGACTACCTTGGGCAAGCTCAAAGGACAGGGTCTATGAACCGGGCGTCGTCGGATTCAACCCATTTGTTACCAAGGTCTTACGGATGCCGACACGCACCGTCAACCGCGAGGTGAAGCTGAATTTGCCCTCCAAGGAAGGTTTGAATGTGAGCGCGGAGATTTCAATTCTCTACCACATTACCCCCGAAATGGCCCCCAAGGTGATCGCCGAGGTAGGCAGGAATTATGAAGAGGTCCTGATTTTGAGCGTGTTCCGCTCTGCATCGGCCGACGTTTGCTCGAGGTTCATGGCCAAGGAATTGCACTCCGGTCAGCGCTCGGTGATCGAAGGTCAAATCCAGGCCCACATGGACAGCCTGCTTTCCCACCGTGGATTTGCCATCGAGTCGGTTCTGCTCAAGAGCATCAGCCTGCCTCCCGGATTGTATGCCGCCATCGAAAACAAGCTCGAAGCCGAGCAAGTCGTCAAACGCATGGAATTTGAGTTGCAGCAGGAGCAGGTGGAAGCCGAACGAATCCGCATCGAAGCCACAGGTGTGCGCGATGCGCAAAAAATTCTTTCAGAGGGACTTACGCCGGCCATCATTCAATGGCGGAGCCTCGAGGTATTGCAACAACTTTCGTCATCACCCAATTCCAAGCTGATCATCACGGATGGCAAGGCACCGGTTTTGATCAACGGCGAATAAGTCGGTTCGGGTAAATAAGCCCGTTTGAAACATAGGCTTTTCATCATTTCAGGCTCTTCCGAATGCGGCAAGGGCCTGATTTTGTTTTTCTTGCATGCGTTAAAAATTCAAAATTCAATCACATTTGAGCGAGAAGGCCATTCGTTGGAATCCCAAAATCGCGCATATTTGAAGCTCCATAGCTTGGTATGGTACAAGGCCGAGCATGGGTCGTCATATTAATCAATTGAATCGAATTCCCTCAAAATCATGGACTTGGTCAAAATTCTTCATCAATATGAGGCGCATACCCAACGTTGGATCGCGGCATTGACAACCTATTCGGATGCTGAATTCGCAACCAAGCCCACAAATGAGGCTTGGTCCATCGGGCAGGTTTATGCCCATCTCGCAAGCGTGACAGACAAATGCCTTGAAAATGCCTTGCGCTGCGCAGAAAACAAGGGTGAGACCGGACATAGTGGATTTGGCCCCGCATTTTTCAGTTGGATGGGGGCATTCCCACCAATGAAAATGCACATCAAAAAAATTCCACCCGGTTTGGAATCGGTGTATTCACCCGCACAAGTGAAAAAAGCCGAGGCGGAAAAGCTGCTCCTTGATGCGCTTGAAAGGATGAAATCCAGCATTTCGACAGTCCAAAAGGCGGACCGCAACCAACGAATGGCCCATTGGGCAGGCGGATGGTTCAATGCGCAGCAATGGTTTCACAGCTGCGAAATGCATCTCAAACACCATTTCAGGCAAAAAAAGCGCATCGACAAGTCCCTGGGAAAATGACTTAGCTTTGTCCATCGAAAATCAAAAAGTCACCCGCCCCAACAACATGATTGCAGCTCAGTATTTCCGTTATGGTCCTCCAGAAGTTGTTGAAATCAAGGACATTCCGATTCCTGCAATCAAGCCCGACGATGTGCTGATCAAAGTCCATGCGACGACGGTCAACCGTACGGATTGCGGTTTTCGGAGCGCCGAATACTTCGTCTCGCGGTTTTGGAGCGGATTGCTGCGGCCACGATTAAAGACTTTGGGCTGTGAATTTGCTGGCGAAATCACCCAGGTGGGCAGCGCCGTGACAAACTATGAGGTCGGCGAATCCGTGTTTGGGTACAACGACAAAACCTTTGGTGCGCATGCCGAATATTTGGCAATGCCTGCCAACGGGGCCATGGCGACGATTCCTGCAGGAATGACTTTTGCCGAAGCGGCACCGCTTACCGAAGGTAGCCACTATGCGCTTTGCGACATCCACGCGGCAAAGATCGTGGCAGGCCAAAATGTCCTTGTTTATGGCGCGACGGGTGCCATCGGATCGGCTGCGGTGCAGTTGCTCAAGGCAATGGATGTGCGCGTGACGGCAGTTTGCGGCACAAAACACGTTGGCACAATTCAAGCGCTCGGGGCAGACGAAGTGATTGACTACCTTCAACAAGATTATTCGCAGACCACGCAACGCTTTGACCTTGTGTTTGACGCCGTGGGTAAAACCTCCTTCGGCAAATGCAAGCCCATCCTGAAACCCAATGGCCGCTATGTCTCCACCGAACTCGGAAAAAACGGCCAAAACATCTGGTTCGCACTGTTTGCGCCAATTTTGGGAAACAAAAAGGTGCTGTTTCCCATCCCGACCATCACGCCGGAAGACGTTGCATTTCTCAAGAAACTCGCTGAATCCGGAAAATTCAAGCCACTCATTGACCGTCACTATCCCTTGACAGCGATCGTAGAAGCGTATCGATTCGTCGAAACAGGGCAAAAAATCGGCAATGTGGTGATCACAGTCGCTTGATTGGTGTTCTCCGAATTTCCCGTAAATTCATTCTCGGATCAACCTCAATTCTGAAAAAATGCAAGAATCAGGAACTGTTAAAGAATACAACGAAGCCACAGGCGCAGGTAAAGTCACCCGTGAAAATGGCGAAGTGATGACCATTCTCAAGAAGCACTTCAAATCCGGTTTGCAGACCCTGCAAGTAGGCGACGCCATCACCTACAACGTCGTCATGGGCGCGATGGCCTTGACTGCCAAGAACATCGAGAAGGTTGGGTGAACCATTTTTTCCGCCAATTGAATTCGATTTTTGAATTTTTCTCGATTCGAAGCGCGATTGTTCTGCCTTCAATTTAGAATTTCATCCTCCAAGGGAATTCATCCAAAGCCCTTATCTCATTTCTTGGAGATTTTGTTCCACGGCTTCCAGAAAGACTGCTTTGAGGGATCGCTGAGCGTGTTTGGCTTTTGCCCAGAGCCGTATTTCCATCAAGCCCAAAACCGGCATGGCATCGATGGTGGCGGATGCAAGGCCTTCCAATGCAGCAATGAACTGTGCAGCAGCCTTTTGTTGGGCGCGTGGATTTTGTGCCGAGAGTGTCCGTTCGAGGTAATGAATGGTCTCCAATTCGAAGTCGATCTTGCGCGCGGATTTTTGAAAATGACGCTTGCAGGAGCGCAAGTGGTATTCCAGATTCTCCAGATCCCCCAGCTCAAAATGCAAAACGGCTTGCAGCAACATGGCAAACTCCCGGATGTCTGCCCTCACCTTCCGGTTGGGAAGTTGCTGAATGCGCGCCGCAGTGCGTTTTGCATGGACCAGCTCTCCGGTGATGAATTGCGCGATCAAAATATTGTGCAGAAAAGGAAGAATCCTTGCCTCCGTGAGAAACTCCTGATTTTGAGCAATCCAGCCTTCGATGTCGGCGATGATCGTGGGCAAATGGTCGAGTTGTCCGGTATTGAAGGCAAGCATGAAATGGTGATGGTGCAACATGCGCTGAAAGTCGCGCGCTACATCCGTTTGCAAGCCGTCAAAGTCTGGCATCAGACGCAGGATTCGCCGGACTTCCTCCAAGGGAAGCGGGGAAAACAAACAAATCGACTGGAAGCAATGGCAGATGAAGAACAGAAGGCTGCTTTGGTTGACTTTCCATTCGGGATTGCTTTGCCAGGCGACCAAGAGTTTTTCGTAGCTCGCCAAGGATTCCAAAGGTTTGCCTTCAAGCAGATGAACGATACCGAGGATGTTCACGGCAATTGCGTGCTCCAAGTAGTTGCCGTCCTCTGCATAGCGTTGCACGACAGGATTGGCAGCAAAGGATTTAAGGTTTTCTTCGTCCGTCGCGCCACGCGGCACCAATACCCGAGCTGCGGATGCTTGCATACGTGCATGCAGGTACTCCAATTCGAGCAAATCGGACTGTTTTTGAAGAATCTCCATTTCCTCCGCACGAATCTCCTGCAGGGTTCCTTCGCTCGCATTGCCTCCTGCGTTTGCAGCGATCTGTTGCTCTATCTTGAGACATTGAAGTGCAAAATTGTACCGCGAATGTTCCAAAGCGACCTTTTTTGCCCGGCGCAATTGCCTTGCCAAGGTAATTTTGAGGTCCTTTTGCTGCAGGATCGCGATTTCGTCGAGGGTCGTACGCAACAAGGCATCGACATTGGCTTCTTTCCCCAACAACCGCAGCCCATCGAGAATCAAGTCCTTGAGGCGATTGGAAACCGTCGCCAGGTTGTTGGTGAATTTGGCCTCGTTGGGAAGGGTTTCATCCGCCTCCGCCTGATTGAGCCAGTCAAAATAGGTGAGCATCTGACTCTCATTGGAGCCGGCCCTTGCCTTGCCGAGCAGTTTGACAAACCGCTTTTCTGCGATGCTGAGCGAACCCACCCATTTTTTCATTTCCTCAACAGCATCCATTTTTTGTTGGATCGTATTTTTCGAAACCGCGTTTTTGCTCAATAATAGCGCCAATGACGGCATTTTTCAAACTTCGGATTGTATATATGCAGCTAAAAGTTGGCTTTTGGTCCCCATTTTGGTTGAATATATTTGTATTGTTATCCTAAGTCAATCACTATAAAATCATTAAGTAAAATGTTTCACAATTCAGAATCTATCAAGGTTGCGTTTGTTCTGCAAGCGATCTCACCATTTCTTGGGGACTAAGCAGTTCGATGCAGGCCCATTTGCCAGCAGACAATGGCAAGGCTTTTCCATCACTTTGAACGCAGAGGAAAATTTATACTTTGATTTTTCCAGTTGTACCGGCAACCTCAACCTTCAATACAATGGTGAGGATGACCAATTGATCTTCTCCTTGGTTCAAGGCGAAGCAGGTGGTTGGTCGCAGGATAAGAATGTCTTTTCCGAGGGCAATTTTCATATCGGCTTTGCGCGACAAACCGAATCCGAAGGCATTGTGATCGTAGGGACGATTGACCTTGGAGGCGAAATTGCTTGATCGCCATGGGGTTTTGAGGGCTGCAAAGCGCCGTTTGATCGCTGAAGGCAATAATCTGCATTTCCTCTGAAGATCCATGCCCAAATCCGGCATTGTCGGACGGGCAGCGTATTGCCTCGAAAATAAAAGTGGAGCCCAGAACCCACTTAAAAAAACGGCCTGTCCCGGCAGGTTCACCGGGGGCGAATTCCGAAAAGCCTTACGAGTAGGAGCTGTTTTTTTTACCAACTAAATCTTATGTCCAATTCATCTTCTTCAGCTGTAGGCGCATGGAGCGCCTGGAATTTCAGCCTCGATGCCACCGCACAAGAGGTTTTTGCAAAAGCCACTGCCGGATTGGTAGGTGTCAAGTACACGGCTTTGGCTTATGCCTCACAAGTCGTTGCCGGCACCAATTATGCCTTCATCTGTGAAGCCCAATTGGTTTCCGCCAATCCGATTGCCTATCCCGTGGTGATGCATGTGAACCAGCCCTTGAGCGGCGCGCCGATCATCAACGGAATCCAGAAGCTCGGTCCAGCTGTCACCGGCAATGCAGGCGGATGGAGCTCATGGTCGTTTACCGTTTCAACCGAAGCGCAACAAGTGTTTGATGCTGCAGGTCAAGGTTTTGTCGGTGTCAACTACAAGCCGATCGCCTTCAATACCCAAGTCGTGGCAGGTACCAACTACTGCTACCTCTGCGAAGGAACCGTCGTCGTGGAAGGCGCACCCGTCATCGCTGCCTTGGTTTTCGTCAACCAGCCGCTTCCAGGTCAGGGCCATCCGCATCGCACGGAAATTCAGGCGATCCCAACCCACTGAAATCCCAGGGTTCAGGTATCTGATCCCATTTGATTCCAACTATCCAACTATTCGGCAGGCGCAGGATTTCCATCCTTGCGCCTGTTTCTTTTGTGGGGTGGTTTACGCGACCATTTCACAACTTTCGGAAGTGCAGGAATTGAGATGCCTTCAATAAAATTGTCGGCAAGACGATCAAAAGGGGATTACATGCGAATCATGTTGAAGCCGAATTTGAGATTCTGCCGAACAATTGTCAAATTCGAAGATGAACCAAGATCCAAACGATGCCCTTGCCGATGCTGAAGTTTTGATCCTAGGAGCAGGCCCCGGCGGCCTCACTGCTGCGTACCAACTCCTGAAACAAGGCGTGAAAGTCGTCTTGGTGGAAAAGGACCGCGAAACCGGCGGCTTGATGCGCGCGGTGAAACATGGAGACTTCACGGTTGATTTCGGATACAAGCACCTCTACAACCGCATTCCGGAAGTGCATGCACTTTGGTCCGAATTGTTGGGAAAGGACTTTTTGCAGTATCAGCCACGCACGGGGATTTTGTACAAAGGCCGCATCTTGGAGCGCGAACGAAGCTTCAAAGGCCTGCGTCGTGGAATGCCTTATCGCTTGTTGGTCAGTGCCTTGATAGATTGGGCCAAATACAGCATCCGCTACCGGAACCGGACGATTCACTCCTTGGAGGACTATACCTACGCTCGGCGGGCGCCAAATTCACCCGGATTTTCTCCCAAGAATTTGAGGAGCGGTTCAAGGGCGTGCTGTGGTCGGATTTGCCGGCTCCGCCCCTGATGGACAAAAAGCGGCCTTGGAAGCGGCTGATGACCGATGCCACCAAAAATCTGCAAAAGCAGGCGCAGTGGTTCCATCCGGCAAAGGGAACGGGGCAGATCGTGGATCGCTTAACGGAGGAGGTGCAACGAATGGGAGGCCGCATTCTCTTGAATACCAAAGTGAAACAACTTCTTTGCGCAACGAATGTCATCACCGAGGTGACGCTGGAGCAGGGGGGAAGAACTTTGGTTTGTCGGCCGAAAACCGTCGTTTCGAGCCTCACGGTCGAATTGGTTGCCCCGCTGATGGGAATCGCTTTCGAAGCGGCGCCGCAGGAACTGTCCTTTCAAAGAGGTGTAGTGATGGTGTATTTGTTCCTCGATCATTCGCCAAGCTTTCCGCATACAAGTCTCCATGTAACTTGTCCAAACACCACGATGGCGCGCATCACGAATTTCGGCGCGCTAGGCGGAGAGATGGTTCCGCCCGGAAAAGGCTGCCTTTGCATCGAATATTTCACCTCCGCAGCCAACTTTTTGATGCCGAAAACTGACGCTGATCTTCTGCAATACGTCCTCCAAGAATGCGAAAAAGCCAATTTGTTACGACGGGAACATTGCGTGGATTCCATGATTTTCAAGCTCCCCAGCGCCGATCCGGCTGCAAGTTGGGAAGACTACCGCAACGACCCGAGCCGCAAGGCGCTTTACGAGCAATTGGCGGAATTCAACAATTTTACCAGATCAACCGCACGGGCACTGACAAGTCCACTTTTTGCGGGACTGATGGCTGCCAAAGGCCATTGTGGCAGGCGACAAGTCGCTATTTGAGAATGCCACGCGACCGGATGTGAATGCGCCTTGGGAGGGGTGATCAAGTTGGGATTCGGCCCGATTCTACAACTGCCTGAAAGTCGTCCCCAAGGCAAGTGCGATAAAACCCACCATCAGGAGCAAAAAGTGATATTCTGTGAGGAATTCAATTTTTGCAAAATGGCCCAAAATGCCCAAAAGGCCAGCAACCAAGCCGATGATCCAAGTGATACTTTGAGGTGCTGACGGTGCGCGCATGAAGATGTATTATGTGATTCAAACCCTAGAATGAATTCTCCTAAGGCAAACAAAGGTTGCCGGGTTCCGTCAACGTTCAGTTGCATCCTGTCGGCGATTATTTACATGTTTGACAGGTGGCTTGCCTTGGTTCGGGGCTCACAGGAATGCAATGCAGAATGTACCGCTCTCATTCTCCCGCTCACACTGTTCCGCCGTGCCTTTCCTTCAAAACCTCCTCCACCTCGCTCAATTCCACCCCTTTAGCCGCCAGCAGCACCAAATAATGGTACATCAAATCCGCAGCCTCGCCGAGGAATAGCTCCCGGTTGTTATCCTTGGCTTCGATGACGAGTTCCACCGCTTCCTCGCCGACTTTTTGGGCGACTTTGTTGATGCCGCGGGCGAGGAGGGGGGCCGTGTAGGATTTCTCCGAAGGGTTGTCCTGCCATTGCATTCTCATTGGAGCCTGCCGTGTCAGGCTACAATTTCATGGCCCGCGTTTGTTGGAAGCGTAAGAATCGCTGAACATTTGTTCGTCGCTTCTTCTGGTAAACGCGTAATTTTCAGAACTATTCAAAATCAAATGAAAAACAAAGGAATATTAGTTTGGCTTTTGCTGAGCATCGTTCTTGTCGGTTGCGGGGACAAGTTTGATTACCGCAATCGTTATACAGGTGAATATATGGTTGTGGATAGTTTCGTGGCGACACTTTATCCGTCATTGTATCCGACATGGGTTGACACGAACTACTGCGAAATTTTCATGGGCGACGACGAACTTGTGTTGCTTTTTGAAGATCCATACTTCGGCCAAAAAGCAATGGTTCTGAACATTGACCGCGAAGGGAAGCTCTTGGAATCACTCGGTTACCCGGTAAGCGGAAGATTCCAAGACAAGGATCATTTTGAGATCAAAGAGGCTGGAGAAGCGACGTGGTACTTCCCGAATAGTCCTTTCCTTCTTTACCATACAGGGGTCCGAATTGATGAATAACGCCATGAAGAAATTACTGCACGAAATTGGCTTTCTACACGTAAGGCGTTGCTTTGCAATGTTCCCGCTGATCGTCCTGGTATTTTTATTCCAAGGATGTAAGAAGGATGAATTCTCCTCACAAGCGCCATGAGGGGATTGGCATTTCAAATTGGCTGAGTTCAATAATCCAATGGTAGATTCGGTCAATGCCGATTTGACAGAGGAATATGATGGTCATATTTTCGATGCCGATTCAAATTGGCTGTATTTTCACCTGAACCGGGACGATGAGGGAACTGCAAATCGATGAAACGGGGAAAATCATTGGCGGAGCACACCGATTTTACCAAGAAGTGCCGATCGGTGGTTTCGCTGACAGGAAACATTTTTCATACCGTGCCTATGCCCACGATCAGCAAGGTCGCCTTTATAAAATCATCGAAGTGATTGCTGAGACGCGCTAAAAAGTCAGCCTCCAAATGCAGGTCAGGCTACGCGAGTTCCAAGGAATTCTGATTTGAAGTTCCCATTTTCATCAATGGGAAGCCGCCATTGGACTACTTGGTCGAATGCCTTTCCCTTCAAAACCGCCTCCACCTCGCTCAATTCCACCCCTTTGCCGCAAGCAGCACCAAATAATGGTACATCAGATCTGCCGCCTCGCCGAGGAATAGCTCCCGGTTGTCGTCCTTGGCTTCGATGACGAGTTCCACGGCTTCCTCGCCGACTTTTTGGGCGACTTTGTTGATGCCGCGGGCGAGGAGGGAGGCCGTGTAGGATTTCTCCGAAGGGTTGTCGCGGCGTTGATGAATGACCGCTTCAAGTTGGTGCAGAAATCCCTTGGCGTCGCCTTCGCCCCAGCAGGAGCTCGTCCCGTTGTGGCAGGTCGGACCTTTGGGAAGTGCTTGAATCAGAAGTGTATCTGCGTCGCAGTCAGAAGCGATCGAGACGAGTTCGAGGAAATGCCCCGAACTTTCGCCCTTGGTCCAGAGGCGGTTTTTGCTGCGGCTGAAAAAGGTCACATGACCACTTTCCTGCGTCACCGCGAGCGCCTCCGCATTCATATAGCCGAGCATGAGCACTTCGCGGGTATGCGCATGTTGCACGATCGCGGGCGCGAGGCCGTCGGATTCTTGGAATTTGATCTTCATCTTACGGGGATGGTTTGGGTTTTGAGAAATGCCTTGAGGTCGGGAATCGGAACCTCACCGAAATGGAAAATGCTCGCAGCCAAGGCTGCATCCGCCTGACCTCAGTAAATACCTCAGCGAAGTGCTGCGCCGTTCCTGCGCCGCCACTTGCAATCACGGGAATCGAAATCAAGTTGGAGACGGCAGCCGTGAGCGTGATGGCGAATCCCTTTTTGGTGCCGTCGTGGGCCATGCTCGTGAGCAAAATCTCGCCGGCGCCGCGCTCCTGCGCCTCACGCGCCCAAGCGAACGTGTCGATGCCCGTAGGCTTGCGGCCGCCATGCGTAAAAACCTGCCATTTTCCGTCGATTTCGTTGGTGTCGATGGCCAAGACCACACATTGACTGCCGAAATTATCGGCAAGCTCTGTCAGAAATGCCGGACGCGCCACGGCGCTGCTATTGATGCTCACCTTGTCCGCACCAGCGGCCAGCAAGGCCTCGACATCCGCGATTTCCCGCAATCCGCCACCAACGGTGAACGGAATGCTGATCTCAGCAGCAATCTGCTCGACCAATCGAATCAGCGTCCCGCGATTTTCAACCGTCGCGGTGATGTCCAGGAAAACGAGTTCGTCCGCGCCCTGAATTTGGTAGCTGCGTGCCAGTTCCACTGGATCGCCTGCATCGCGGATATCGACAAAATTGATGCCCTTCACCGTTCGCCCATCGCGAATGTCGAGGCAGGGTATGATTCTCTTTTTCAGCATCTTGCAGCAAGTTGAGCGAGGGTGATACGGCCTTCGTAAATGGCTTTCCCGACAATGGCGCCTTCGAGGCCATCCAAGGCAAGCTGATCGATGTCTTCAATCGTCGTGACCCCGCCACTCGCGATCAAATTCAGCCCGGGACAGGCCAATAGAATCTCTTTGTACAATTCAAATGCCGGACCTTGCAACATTCCATCCTTGGAAATGTCGGTGCAAATGCAAAATCCAACTCCTTTACTTTGGTAATTTTGGACAAAACCAACTAAGTCGGATTCTGTTGCTTCCTGCCATCCTGCGACGGCGATTTTGCGGTCTTTGGCATCAGCACCGAGGATGAGCTTCTCCGAACCGAAGATTTCAAGCCACTTGAGAAACGCCTGGGGATCCTTTGCGGCGATGCTGCCGCAGGTCACTTGTACCGCACCGGCCTCCAAGGCAATGCGTACTTGCTCTTCCGTGGAAATGCCGCCGCCAAAGTCAACTTGCAGGCTTGTCTGCGAAGCAATCGCCTCAAGCACAGCGTGGTTGATGATCTTGCGCGCCTTGGCGCCATCAAGATCCACGAGATGCAAATGGCGAATACCAGCCGCCTCAAACGCCTTCGCAACCTCAAGCGGGTTTTCGTTGTACACCGTTTTCTGCGCATAATCGCCCTGGGAAAGCCGCACGCATTTCCCGTCGATGATGTCGATAGCAGGGATGATTCTCATAGATTCAAGAAATTTTGCAACAACCGCTGACCAGCCTCCGCCGACTTTTCCGGATGAAACTGCACCCCGTAAAAATTGTCCCGCTGCAGCGCAGCACTGAAAGGCACCAAATATTCGGTCTCCGCCGCCGTCTCCGATCCGACCTCCGCATAGTAGCTGTTAACGAAATACATATTCTCTTCCAATCCGATATGTTGAAACAGCGGACCTCTGATTTCCGTGAAATCATTCCATCCCATATGCGGAACTTTACCGGTTGATGGGAACTTCTTCACATTCTCCTGAAAGATTCCCAGACATTCCGTGTCACCTTCCTCCGAATGTTTACACATCAATTGTAGTCCCAGGCAGATGCCCAGGAAAGGATTTCGCAGTTCGCGAATCACTTGATCCAGCGCCCTTTCCCGCAGGTAGGCCATCGCCGAACTCGCCTCCCCGACACCGGGGAAGATCACTTTGTCGGCTGCTTGCAGCCGCTCCGGCGAATCGGTGACCTCATATTGCGCTCCCAACCGATGCAAAGCATTCTCGACCGACCGGATATTCCCCGCATTGTATTTGACGATGGCGATCATAAAATCCCCTTTGTGCTTGGAATATTGGACGAAGCGGTGCGGCTCACAGCCATCATGATGGCTTTGGCCCAGGCTTTGAAGATGCTTTCGATCTTGTGGTGCTCGTTCTCGCCTTCTGCCTTGATATTCAGGTTGCAACGTGCCGTGTCGGTGAAGGATTTGAAGAAATGATGGAACAATTCCGTGGGCATTTCCCCGATTTTTTCACGCTTGAATTCGGCATCCCAGACCAGCCAAGGCCTGCCGCCAAAATCAATGGCGACTTGTGCCAGACAATCGTCCATCGGCAGGAGGAAGCCGTAGCGCATGATGCCTTTTTTGCTGCCGATCGCTTCGTCGAATGCCTTTCCCAGCGCCAGCGCCGTGTCTTCGATCGTATGGTGCTCGTCGATGTGCAAGTCGCCATTGACCTTGATTTTCAGGTCAATGCCGCCATGCCGCGCCAATTGTTCCAGCATGTGGTCAAAGAATCCGAGCCCCGTCGAAATCTCCGACTTTCCGACGCCGTCCAAATTCACCTCGACCCTAATGTCCGTCTCGAAGGTTTTGCGAATCACTTTTCCGACGCGCGGTTTTTCCTTGAGAAAGCGGTAAATTTCAGCCCAATCCATGGTGGTGAGTGCCGCGTCTGGATTGGAAGTCGACGCAATCTGAATGGCTTGACAACCAAGGTTTTTGGCGAGTTGTACATCCGTGAGGCGGTCGCCAATCACGAAGCTGTTGGCCAAGTCGTAATGGCCTCCCATGTAATGCCGCAACATTCCTGTCCCCGGTTTGCGGGTGTCGAGCCCGTCTTTGGGAAAGCTCCGGTCGATGCAGATTTCGTCGAAGACAAATCCTTCTCCTTTCAGAATGTCGAGCATCTTCGTATGCGCAGGCCAGAAGGTATCTTCTGGAAATGAGGCGGTTCCGAGGCCATCCTGATTGGTGACCATCACCAGCAAGAAGTCCAATTCGCGGGCGATCTTGCCCAAGTTGCTGATGGCGCCGGGCAGGAATTGCAGCTTCTCGTAGCTGTCAATCTGCTCGTCGGCCGGCTCCTGAATGATACAACCGTCACGGTCAATAAAGAGTATCTTTTTCATGTTCTTGATCCTATTTTAGGCCACGAAGGCACAAAGACACAAAGTCCAATTTTCTTCGTGCCTTTGTGCCTTTGTGGCTAATTTTTCATTTCCAATTCCCCCAACGCTTTCACAAATGCAATATTCTCCTCTGGCGTTCCGATGCTGATCCGCAAACAGCCCGGCACCACCGAACTGCGATCCCGAATCAAGATTCCACGGTCGGAAAGCCCATGGTAAAAGTGGTGAGGATCATCAAATTCCACGAGCAGGAAATTGGCATCCGAAGGCCAGACTTTGCGAACAAAGCCTTGTTTTTCAAGCCAATCCGCCAATTGCATCCGTTCTTGGATCAGCGTTTGAACGCGTTCCTCCGTTCCGACGTGGTCGTCGAGCGCTTTGAGAGCGACCTGCTGCGTGAGCAGATTCACGTTGTAGGGCGGCTTGATCTTGTTGAAAACCGCGATCACGGCCTCATTCGCCAGCGCAATTCCCAACCGGATTCCCGCAAGTCCCCAGGCCTTGCTCAAGGTCTGCAAAACCACCAAGTTCGGATACTGCGCCAACAGCGGAACGACGCTGCCTTGGGGGGCAAAGTCGATATACGCCTCGTCCACGATCACCAAACCAGAACTCGCCTTGGTGAGCCTTGCAATCGTCTCTACATCAATGAGATTCGCCGTCGGATTGTTGGGCGAACAAATGAAGGTCAGCTTGGGGCGATCGCGTTGCAGCACCTCCAGAACAGCTTCGAGATTCACCGAAAAATCAGCCAACAGCGGCACACGGATCAATTCCACGTCGTTGATGCCCGCGCTCACTTCGTACATGCCATACGTCGGCGGGCAGATGAGCACCTTGTCGATGCGCGGTTCGCAGAATCCCCTGAACAGCAGGTCGATGGCCTCGTCGCTGCCGTTCCCGAGAAACATTTGACTTGCGGGAACGCCTTTGATGGCACTCAGCTTCGCCTTCACCGCCTTTTGCAAGGGATCGGGATAGCGGTTGTAGCCGTTGTCGAAGGGGTTTTCGTTGGCGTCCAGCAGGATGCCTTGCTGCCCCGCATGTTCGCCGCGGGCGCTGCTGTAGGGCTTGAGCTTGCGCACACAAGCGCGCGTGAGTTGTTCAATGCTGTCCATCGCGAATCGCCTCCAATCTTAAGGTTACGGCATTTTTATGGGCATCCAACTGCTCCGCAGCAGCCATCAATTCGATCGCAGGGCCAAGGGCCGCGATTCCTGCGGCGCTCAATTCCTGAAACGTGATCTTCTTTAAAAAGCTGTCCAACGAAACGCCGGAATAGCTCCTTGCAAAGCCATTCGTGGGCAAGGTATGGTTCGTGCCGCTTGCATAATCGCCCGCACTTTCGCAGCTGTAATCGCCGATGAAAACACTACCGGCATTCTCCACTTTTTCGGCGAGATCGCGGGCATTGGCAGTCGCAAGGATCAGGTGCTCAGGCGCATAGGCATTGCTGAATGCCATGGCTTCGTCCAAATCCCGCAGAATGATCGCCTTGCTATGTGCCAAAGCCTTGGCTGCCATCAACTTGCGGGGCAGTTTTTCCAATTGTACATCGAGGGCCCGCTGCACCTTGTCCACGAATTCAGCCGAATCCGAAACCAAAATCACTTGACTGTCAGCGCCGTGCTCGGCTTGGCTCAACAAATCGGCCGCCACAAAATCGGCATTAGCACGGGCATCTGCAATGACCAGCACTTCGCTCGGACCCGCCGGCATGTCAATCGCAACCCCTTCCATTTGCACAAGCTGCTTGGCCATGGTCACGTATTGATTCCCAGGACCGAAGATTTTGTCCACCTTGGGAATCGATTCTGTGCCGAATGCCATCGCCGCAATCGCCTGTGCACCACCCACTTTGAAGACTTTTGTCGCGCCGACCAGCGCAGCGGTGTAGCGAATCGTCGGATCGATTTCCCCGTTTTTATTCGGCGGGGTGCAGAGCACGATTTCGCGGCAACCCGCAAGCTGTGCCGGAATCGCGAGCATCAGCAAGGTCGAAAAGAGGGGAGCGGTGCCGCCGGGAATGTAAAGGCCGACCTTCTCGATCGGCAAGCTTTTGCGCCAACAGCTGACGCCCGGCATCGTTTCGATCGGCTGCGGCAACTCGACCTGCGCCGCATGAAACTTGCGGATATTGGCGGCTGCAAGCTGAATCGCAGCTTTCAGTTCCTCCGGAATCGCGTTTCCAGCTTCCAATTCTGCAAGAGAGAGCAGGTTTTCGGGGCAACGGCCGTCAAATTTTTCCGTGAGTGCGCGCAGGCCTGCGTCGCCTTCGCTGCACACCTGCGCGAGGATGGCCTTGACCTGGGCCTCGAGTTGCGCAGCCGGCTCGGCCGGGCGTTCCAGCAACTTGGGCCATTCGGATTTTTGGGGGTAGGAGTAGGTGGCGATCATGTTTAAGTGAAAAGTTATCAGTGAAAAATGGCTTTGGCGTTAACCGTGGGAGGGGTGCGGTGCACCGTTTTTCGCCCTTGCGCAGTTTTTGCTTTTGTTTTTCGCCGGAGGCAAATGTTCGGGCGGCGTGCGGCCGGAGGCCTTTAGGTTTGCAAAGAGAAAAGAATAACCATGTTGTTGTAGTAATCTTTTCTTTTTGCTTCTTTTTCTTTTGTGGATTAACGTTGATATGTTGATAAGTCAGCACTGGCAGGAGGGAACTATGCCGGAGGCCGGGGGGTTAGCCCCACCCGCGGATTCAGTCTCCTGCCAGTTGCTTTGGGATACCCCGAATAGAAACCTGGGAAAGACCCATTAAAGGTCCTGGGAGAGCCCATCGCTGCTGGCTTTTCAACGAAAGAACTTATTCTAAAAATTTATGGAAAAGTACAGTTTTTTTGTCGGAATCGACATTTCCAAAGGCCATCTGGATTTTTGCATTCGCAATTCAAGCGTCCGTCTGGGCTTCAACAGGGTCCCGAACGATCCAGGCGGGATCAAGGAGGCAATTAAGTGGATGCGCTCCTTTGAGGGCTTCAGGGTAAAGGAATGCCTGGCATGCCTTGAACACACTGGGATCTATGGACTTACCGTCCTTGAGACCCTGCATCGCTTGGACTTTGCGGTTTGGATGGAGGTTGCTGCTTGCATCAAGAATGGGTCTGGCAGCCTGATGCGGGGCAAGAACGACAAGGTCGACGCCAGCAGGATCGCCGATTACGCCCACCGTTTCAGGGCCGACGCCAAGCTTTGGGAACCCCCGCGCAAAGAGATTACCTTGCTCGCCGACCTGATGGCTTCACGTACGCGCCTGATGGCGGTGATCAGTAAGCTGGCGGTTCCGGTCAACGAGATCAAGTCCTTCAAGGCAAAGGGGCACTATGAGAAGATCAAAGACGCCTCGAAAAAGACCATTGAAGCCGCCAGGAAAGAGGCCAAGGCGATTGAAAAGCAAATCTTGGAGATCATGATGGGTGATGCCGTGCTGGCCAGACTCTACGAGGTTGTGACATCGGTACAGGGAGTGGGCTTCGTCACCGCAACCAACCTCATCATCGCCACCAACGAGTTCAAGTACATTAACGACCCCCGCAAGCTGGCTTGCAATGCCGGTTGTGCCCCCTTCGAACACAGTTCCGGGACAAGTATCAGGGGACGGAACAAGGTCTCCCACAAGGCCAACAAGCGATTAAAGTCATTGTTGCACATGTGCGCGACAAGCGCCCTGCAAGCAGAGGGAGAGTTCAAGGTCTATTTCGACCGAAAGATCGCTGAGGGGAAGAATAAGTTCATAGTAATCAATGCAATACGCAACAAGATCATCCACAGGGTCTGTGCTTGCGTCAGGGAGGATCGCCTGTACACGAAGTTCCCGAAAACAGTGGCGTAACCGCAACCACTTGGCAATCAAAACCTGCTCAAAAATATCGCACAGTGCGGTAAGGGCTCCCTATTGCCTTAAATGTCCAGAAAAAAAACATGAAAAATATTTGTCACATCACTTGCATACACCATAGAAATCCGCCGCCTCATAGGATCATCTTCTCGATGGGGCAGACGACAATGCCTTCGGCGCCAGCGGCTTTGAGTTTCCCGATGATTTCCCAGAATTCGTCTTCGTGGACAACGCTGTGGAGGCTGCTCCAACCTTCCATCGCGAGCGGCAAAATCGTCGGACTTTTGATGCCTGGCAGCACGCGGCAGATTTCGTCGAGGGCATCGTTGGGGGCGTTGAGAAGAATGTACTTGTTTTTGCGCGCGTTTTTGACGGCGCGGATGCGGAAGAGAAGCTTGTCGAGCAGGGCTTGCTTGGAAGGCGAAATCCCGGGGTGGGCAACGAGGACAGCTTGGCTTCGGAGCACCGTTTCGACCTCGACCAAACCGTTGCTCAGCAGCGTACTGCCCGAACTCACGATGTCAAAGATCGCTTCTGCAAGTCCGATGCCCGGTGCAATCTCCACGCTGCCGCTGATTTCCTCGATTTCCGCGGAAATCTTGTTTTCGCGCAGGTAGTTGCCGAGAATTTCAGGGTAGGAGGTGGCGATTTTTTTGCCGTTGAACCAGCTGGGATCGGTGTATTTTTCTTCCCTGCGAATGGCGAGGCAAAGCCTGCAATACGCGAATCCGAGGGCCTCGACGGTTTGGACAGGCTTCTGCTTTTCCAAGACCACGTTTTCGCCGAGGATGCCCGCGTCTGCCACGCCATCGTGCACGTACTGCGGAATGTCGTCGTCGCGCAAAAACAGCACCTCCAACGGGAAGTTGCTCGCCGCTGCCAGCAGCTTTTGACTGCCATTGGGGACGTTGATCCCGCATTCCTCGAGCAGGAGGAGGCTTTTTTCGCTCAGTCGGCCGCTTTTCTGGACCGCAATTCTCAATTTTTCAGTTCCCATTCGCTTTTTCTCCGCCTTGGCGGCTTCAAATTCTCCAAAAACAAAAAAAGCCTGCCGGAGATCGGCAGGCTTTTGTATCGTTTACAGTTTTGATACGACAGCGTGACCATCACTCCGGCTTTGCAGCAGGGAAACGATGATGGTGGTGATGCAGCGTCAAAAACATGTTTCTTCCTTGAATTGTGATAGCAAGATTGGGAAGGCATTCGTTGAAAAGCAAATCAAATCTTGGAATGAAATTGTTAGTGATTGATTGTGAGTGAAATAAAAGTGAAACGCGATTCGTTCGTCGCTTGTAAATCAAATTCGTACCTTTCATCATGCGTTTCCGGTGGACCGTTTTTGTCTTGACTTTAGCTGCGGCACTTCCCGTATTTGGGCAGCAGGTCGTCGTAACAGGATCTATTGTGGAACATGTGGATGGCTGGATACGAAGGGGGCATGCGGTTCGGTATTGGCGCGAGGATCCGCCGGATTCGATCAAAGACCCGATGCTCATATTCAACCATCAATACGAATTTGTACGCGCTCCAGGCTGGATGATTGACATCGCGTACCACTACGTCAACCATTGCTGCACAGATACATGGTGTGGCATGGATGTTTATTTGTTCATTCCCCGCGAAGAACTCAAACGAAAGGTCCGGTCTTTGACGATTTCCCTGCCGGATTCCCGGCATGTATCGGCAACCAATGTCTATGGACGGTGGTACACTTCTTCTCCGGTTGAGCAATTGCAGGGCAATATTCAACTGAGCCGCAAAGGCTTGGCAAGGTGGAAGGCCGAGGTAAAGATCGACGGCATCTATGAGGAGGAAGATACGTTCAAGGTTCCCCACGTCACATGTAAACTGCGAAGGTTTCCCGCCTCCTTGTCCCGGGAATTGAAGCCCGGAGAGATCATTTGGGGAATCTAACGCGCTTCGATTGAGACGCGCCACGAGAACAAACACTTTGATAGCGAACGAACTATTTTCAAAATACTTCGCCTGCTACTAAAATTTTTCCACGCATACATTCGTTGGGGACTTGTTGAGCATCTATTCATCAAAATCCCACCGATTATGAAAAAGTTCCTTGGTTTGCTTTCCGCCGTTGCCATCTCGACAACCCTGCTGCCAGCGCAGTACAATTCCGAAAATCTTGTATTGAACAAAGAAGAGGCCGTCGAACGCTTTTCCTTCGACAAACTCCGCATCTATCCCATCACCGCCAACCGCGTTTTCATTGAGGCCCACAAATCAACCGGCAATTTCAAGCCCCTCAAAGCAGGATTGGAGGATGGATCCATCAAAATCATCGAACGCGGAGCAGCCGCGATTGAGCCTGAAGTAAATGCCGAGACCTTGGGGATGTTGCCACCGACCAATTTGGACGCATCCGATGAAGTCGCCGTCGAAGAGACTCCGGCCGAGCACCGCGATTACGACGGGCATGTCATTCGCTACGAACAGATTCAGGTCAACAATGTCGCTACACGGAATATCTCCGAGGAATCGTTGCCACAACAGCGCATCAACAATGACCATCTGAATATTCAGCAAATCCAGATGAATGGCGATGGCGGCGGTGCAAGCGACGAAGTCAACAAGCTTTTCATCCAAAACACGGGCAATGACAGCATTTTTATCATGGCGGGCGAAGTCGTGAAGGGCGGCAAACAGGACCGCGTGATTGCCATGGACATGGTCATTCCGCCGCATAGCGAGCCCATTGATCTCTCGGTGTTTTGTGTGGAACACGGTCGTTGGACCTATGACGGCTCCGACGCATCCGACGGATTTACGGGCCATGCCAACGTTGCCAATACGAGCGTGCGCAAGGCCGCAGTCGTTTCCAAGAATCAGTCCGAAGTTTGGTCAAAGGTCGAAGAAGTGACGACCGCCAACGATGCCCAAACCTCCACCGGCACCCTCAATGCGCTGGAAAAGGATGCAGATTACCAAAAGGAGCTCAAGGAATACGAAGCCAAATTTGGCACTGTGCCGACGTCGATGCCCTCTGTCATCGGCTTGGTTGCCGTGACCGGTAACCGCGTGATCGGCTGCGACATGTTTGCTACGCCCGACTTATTCCGCAATGCCTACCCCGACCTGCTGAAAAGTTACGCCTCCGAAGCCATCACCTCCGGTGCTAAAGTGACCATCAGTCAGGATGCCGTCGACAAGTACATCGCCAACATCCTCGACGAATCCAAGCAGAAGGAACGCGTGGAGGAAAACGGGCAGATGTTCCGACGTGGGACGCGGACCTTGCATATCAATGCGTTTTAAGGGTTGTGTTTCTGGCAAAAAGTATGTCCGGGCAATGGGAGGTGAGAGAGTAAACCTCCCGGGTTGAAGAGTTTAACGGCTTTGCACAAATGCAGGTTTGAGGTAAATTGCTTGACAGGAAACAGAAAATTCCCCCTTCGCCCTCTTGCCTTGCGGCAGGAGGGTTCGGGGGGATCGTTTCCCCAAAGGGAATCGACTAAAGAAACCGCGTGGTGTAATCTCCCCTCAGGGAGGACCGATTTGGGAACCCGGGGCCAAAAGTCCCTGGCGCATTACTCACAACCGGGCATTTCACTTACCTCCCTCTTCGGTCACATCGCGTAAAATCGGCTTTGCCCCACAGGGCCTGCCGTAAAGTCTTTTCCGTGCAACACGGTATTTTTTCAGTCTTGCTACAATTTGCCCCTCAGCTTGGGTGAGGCCTCAGGACCAAGAAAGTAGCGCAGACTCGTCCACAACGAACCATCCTTGTGCGGATACAGCACAAAAGTTTCAGAAAATGGCCCAAACAACTTGGGCTGATCTGAATTGAGATCAGGGTTGTCAATGGCAATCCTGACTTTGAATACTTGCAATCTGGACTTCATCGTACCTGTCCCGCGCGGCCACGGTTGCTTTTCCATGGGAAAATCATCGGGTTCAAGTCCCAAATGCGGGTTGGTCATCCCTTCGGTGCGATAATAGCTCCAAGGTCCGAGATCAAGATGCGTTTCGTCGAATGGGTGTGTAGAGACGTCCCATTCAGTGTTGCGCGAGGGAATGGATTGCGTCAAGCCCCCGATCGTCGCAAATTGACCGCCATCAAAATACCTTGCCCCGCTGACAACGCTTCCTGATGTGCGGAAATAGTCGGCACCATGTTGATGGGAGGGATGGACGAATCGCTTTTTCATGAAAACTGCATCACGGTTTTCTGTTTTTTTGTTCAAAAATGTGCGCAATTCTGCCTTTTTGTAACGATACAGAAAGAACTTGGGTCCGAATTTGAGGAATTTCTCATCCGAGCCTTCCCAGGATGCATAAACCTGATCGTGCCCGTAATGCTCATTTGCAAAGTCACGCTTGATCTTGATGCGTGGCTGCGGGATTTGGAACTGCATTTCGCTGATCAGCGCACGCAATGAAATCTTGCTCGTAACGCCTTCATGCACAACCGCCAACAAGTCATCCAGCGCCAAATTTGCGGCCAAAGGCAATTCCGATATTTTCTTGTCCTCGTTCATAAATGCACAATTTCATTTGAAAAACCTCGATACCTTCCGCACAATTGCCCTCGTCCCAGGCCACTTGGTTTCGCTGAGATAAATATAGGAGAATTCAGCAATAATTCCGAGAAATTCGCCTGAAAATATATGCGGAAATGCATGTTCTTTTTCACCAATCAACGGTTAATAATCCTTGCATCCATGGCAGTTTAATCATGCCAAAACTCCACGGCAAAAACTCCAGTAAAATGTCAATGGTATGACGGTCCACTTTGAGATTCCATCCATGATCTGTGAAGGTTAATTTTCCTTCGCGCATCAAAAAAGCCTCTCTAAATTGGTCAGGAGAAAGCTTTCCCGCTTTTTTCCAGTGTTCATTGGCAGCTGTCAACAACGATTCAGCCTCAGCCAATGCAGTCTCGGAAAGTTCCATGTGCGCGCGCACAGGTCGATCGATTTCCATCCCGCAAAGGAGTTTTGGCAATGGCATTCTTGCTTCGGAAACTTCAGTTTCGCCATAGGCCAAAAATGCCGTGAGCATTACCGCATTTTCTTGCATGATTTCGCTCTCAAAATTGCCATCTTTCATCCAACCCAAACTTTCGAAGCAATATTTCAAAAATGGATTGAGCAAGACCAACCCGGCATTGTCGATGAACAGCGAGGAATCGTCTGCCCAAGCGCGGGGGCTGTCTGAATTTGCCACCTTTGCAGTCTTTTTTTGCGGACTTTCCTGATTGAGTTTCGAGGAATGTACTTCCTTTTTTGTTTTTGCGTCAAATTCCTCTTTATCAATGTTCTTTGAATCCTTGGGGGAGTACAGCCCTTCGGATTCCGTGGGCGTTTTGGAGTGTACGCGTTTTTTGTGGGCTTCGACTCCCAGAATTTGATAGACCCAGCGCTGTTGTTGCTCGGGCAGGGCCTCGACCTCGCGTTGGATGTTTTCCTTGAAATTCACTTCACTTTTGGCAACTGTGCCGAGACTCATCGATTGAAAGAGGAGCTCGCGTATTTCCGATTGAAGAAAAGACGCCAATTCCAGCGGCAAAGATTCCGTTTCAAAAGGAGGGGTTGTATTCGCTTTCAATTCCGCGTTTTCCCCCGGGAATATTGGAGACAAAATCAACAATTGTTGTAAACCCAATTGTCCAAGTTGCGACTTCAATGCGATGGCGGAGCACTTTCCGGATTGAATCCAATCGCTGACCATGGCCAATAAAGTTGCTTGGTGTTGCTGCGAATAGCGCTGAAGCTGTGGAAGATGGCCCAACAAATACCCCTGCACCAAGGCGATCCGATGATCCTTTTGGCTTGGAAGCCAGGGAATCGTGGTGGAAATGGTCTCGGTCGCTGCCTGCAAAAAAGAAACAAGCCTTGCGATCTCGGCCGCCTGCACATCACTCAGCAGGGCAAGCAATTGAACCTGAAGTGGCAAAGGAAATTGAAGACCGATCCTGCGGATGACGGCTGGATTCGAGAGCCGCGGAACCAAGGCAGCTTTCAAGGGCTCGGAATACCCCTCCAACAGGGTTTCGAGCAATGCAACCGGGAGATTTTTGTGCGATGCCGAATCCCATTGCTGCAGACCTGTTTCCAGAAAGGCGATCAAGTTGGCGAGATCTGAAGACGCCACCGATTCTTGGGTGATGGTGACCGTATTCTCCTGCGTGGAATCCTTTGCCATTGCTTCCGCAAAAGCCGCCCTCAGCTTCTCCGTTACCATTCGCGGAAAATCCATGTGAAGATCCTGCAGGTCAATCGTTCCCAAATCCAATTGAAGGCGGTCTATCCGAATCAACTGATCTGCAGGTGCAAGTGCATCAAATTCCTGTTCCAGCATCGGAATCACCGCAGCTTGAAACAATGCAATCACTTGCGATTGAATCTCATAGGCACGCGCCTTGTCGCGCACCTTTATTTGAAGATGACTTTTTTGGACGATATGTGTGGCAGGCAAGCTCAACCTTTGAGGGTATTTCTCAAATCAATCAAATCCATTTTCACGGAAATCAGCCACTTCCTTGATTTCGTGTCCTTGCCCACAAGGCGGAAGGCGTAGGGTCCGGGTTTCACCATTTTTGAATCCAAAACCGTGATTTGACCATCCTTGGCGATCGAAAGACCCTGTGGGAATTTGCCGGATTCCACCTCGACAGTCACCAGTTTCATGTCTTTTCCGACAATTTGCACAAGGTTGACTTCCACACCGGTCGGAATGGGCAATCTGCTGAATGTCCGCTCTGCCTGCTTGAAAACCAGCCCTTTGACAAGTTCAATTTTGGTAAACACCTCACAATGGGGCTGCGCATGCGTCGAACCGTGGACCACGATTTCGTAGGTTCCGGGAAGGTGCCCTTGCCCCGGCTTTGCAATTATCTCGCCGGATTCCGTGAACAATAGGCCTGTTGGCAAACTTCCGCCGACAATTTTCGCACCCTTCAACCCAAGTTGGTCGACGGTCACGGTGGCAATCGTTTCGCCGCCGATCAAGGGTAACTCAATCCCTAGGAACTGTGCCTCCGTTTGGTACAATCCTGTCGTGGTTTTGCCTGCAACGAAATTGAGGATGACATCGACAAGATATTGGATTTTATTGGCGCCAATTCCTTGAATGCGAAGGGTATATCTTCCAGGAGTCAGAAGTTCCGGATTGGTGACCAGCAGCTTTGCAGTGGAATCCATCGCAATTCCTTCAGGCAATTTGCCTTCCACGAGCTTGTATTCCAACAGCGTGGATCCATCGGCAGTGATTTGTGTCAACGCCGCTCCCTTTTGTTGTGGGACAAGAATTTCAGCGGAAATGAATTGCACACGAACGATTTCTCCCGACCCATTTCCGGTTGCGGCTCCGATTGCGAGGGTGATTTGATGCTGGGTCTCACCGCCTGCGCTGTCCATGGTGGTCACCGTAAGGGCGTAATTTCCTTCTCTCAGTTTTGCTTGGTCGGCCACCGAAAACACGCCGGTGGCGGTATGGAACCGGATACCGGGAGGGAAGTTCCCCGTTGTGACCTGGGCTTCGACAATATCGCCATCAAGATCTTTGGGATAGGCGAGGATTGTACCATTCTTCAGTTCGGAGATCGGAGCAACTGCCTCAACAATATAGGTCGCCTCTTCATCATACCCGAAAACGATTTCAGGCACGGAAAGCTTGAAAACGAAACCCAAGTTGGTCGTTCCGGAGATTTCGAGCCCATCAAAATAGCCTGGAAGCAATTTTACAGGATCACTGACTTCGATATTGCCCTTGCTGCTCAGCGCCAACCCTGCTGGCAACCTGCCGGCACTGATCGCTGCGGTTTGCAAAGTACCGGAAAGGACCGTGAGCCTGACGACGAGGTCTCCTTTTTTACAGCGGTCGATGCTGCGCGTGGGCAACAATTCCAGCATGGCGACACGCACCCATTTCTCCAATTGCAGGCGGAAATCGGGACGGCTTTCCCATCGTTGCCGCCAATAACCAAGCTCCTCACGGAAGATGTTGACAGCTGAATGGTTTCCCAAGTTGTCAATATTCGGAGCCATTTCATCAAAAAAACGGGCGAGTACACCGTCTTCGGGAGCCTCCGGCAAAATGTCCAGGACTTCGAATGTCGTGTTGGTGAGGACGGTCGTCAATTCGACCTTTCGTTGCAGGATATGGGTTTGTTCGATTTCGCTGACGCCGTAGGAGCTTTCGATCAATGCCGAAGAAGCTTCGCCAATGCCCTTCAAAAGTTCTCCAAAGATGGAAGTCACAATTCGCACGACGACTTCAGCGCCCTCACCGGCCTGCAGCGAGGCGAGCATTTTCGGATTGGAAAGCAGACGGTCGAGTGCCTCGTAAGTGGCATAAACCGCATCGTAGGCGGCAACCAAGGTGGGCAAAGGTTCGCCACCCAATGGCGAGTCGAGCCGTTTCCCGATGGCAATCAGCGGCCCATAGACCACGCCCGGCACCAATCGTGACAAAGCCGCATCCAGTTTGGGCTTGGTGCTCACAAACTGCCCCTGTAAATCACGCAGGGTTTTGCGCAATTCCTGGAATTCAGGGAAGAAGACAAATGGGACCTTGCTGCTCATAGGATGCGACTATTTTGTTGTTGGATCAGATCAAAAAGGCCTTCGACCTCGGTCGACAAGTCATCGGTGCGCACATCGGCTGCAAAATTTGTCGCTGCAACGACTTGCTGCCTGTAAATCTCCACATATACAGCAAGTTGTGCCCTTGTCTGGGTATTCGCACTTCCTCCTTTTTTCAAAATTTCGGATTGCAAACGCACGATTTCATCCATGGTTTCCACCAACAGACCCCCGAGTGATTGGGTCACGTCCCCGTCTTTGCTGCCATTGGCATAAGCCTCTACCAGCGCCGGATTGGTGCGCAATTGAGGATTGTCAGGAAACTGCGTCGCATTTTGAAGATCAAAGACGAGCTTTCCGGTTGAGTTGGTCAATGTAAGGGATTTTTCATTTCCGAGATTGGAAGAGCCATTGAGCAAGACATTTCCTCCGAATACGGCCGTCACATTTCCTTTGCCTCCACCCGGATTGACCACCACAAATTGCCGGCGCGTGATGGTGAGGGTTCCCTCGACGATTTCGGCGCCGATCGTACCATTGAAACTGACAGTCTGGCCAAGCGTGGAGGTCGCAAATCCTGTCCCTTCCGTAAACCCAAGCTCAATTCCGTTTCCTTTTGACACCGTTCCGAAGCTCTTCGGGAAAAGCGGCAGCCTGAAGCTGGTTACTTGCAAACCGTATACTTTTGGAGCGAGATTCAGTAAATGACTTTGGTTGGAAGCCGTGACGGTGAAGCTGACCGCTACCAGGCGTTTCAGAATCAGAATCGGAACTGCAAGCGTAGTCTTGCCGCCTTGGTTGTCCGTCAAGGTGACCGTGCGCGGGTAGCTGCCGGCTACCAGCAGCGCTGGGTTGGAAACATAGATTTCATACTGCCCGAGCACGAGGCGCATGCCGAGTCCAGCGGGGAGTGCCGTATCAAAGGCATAAGTGGTGAAATTGGTATTCGGATCATTGTCCTGGAACCTGAACAAGACATCGTTGAGCACATAGGTATTGACACGCTGCCCATTGAGCACCGCCAAAATGGTGGCTTCGATGTCCCGGCGCGCATCAATATTCACTGGCACATTGCCTTTTCCTCCCAATGAGTCTGTTGTTGCAATGTTCACCACCGCGCGCACGAGGTTGGTGGTCGCATTGATCACCGTGAAATACGGGCTGTAGCTTACGGCATTGACAAACTGATTCCAGAACTCGATTTCGATGCGGGCAACGGTGCCGGGGTAACCCGATGCCGCGCCAACCACCATTTTCAAACCTAAATCTGCGAGGAGGGTGCCGCCGACTTGCGTGGCGGTTACAATTCCAGTTCCATCAGCATCCTTGATCCAAGCCAAAACTTGGTGTTTGAGGTACTGATCCACGTTTTTGACAGGGGCGTAATCCACCGTCGGTTCTTGGTCGAGCCTTGCCTGAATGGTGCAATTAGCGACGCCAATTCCTCCGGTATTGTCCACTGTGCCAACCTGGAAGGTCAACGTGGCGATCAAGTTGCTGTCGGCTATGCTACTGTTCATCGTCGATGTGAAGGCCGCTTGATCGCTGACTTTCACCTGCAATTGATTGCCCACTTGCGTAATCGTCAAGCCCATGCTCGCCAAATTCACCGGCGGGGTGAAACTCGCGATCCCCATGTCCAACGTTTCCGAAATCGTCCCCACCAAGGTGCCGGCAACGAGTTGATCGACGGATTTGACGGGCGGTACACCTGCAAATACAGGCGGATTGTCTCGCCGGATGGTCAATAGAATATCGACATCCGATTTGCCATGCTTCTCATCCTCGGTTTTGAGCTTGATCGTTTTGTTGTAGGTGGCTCCACTCAAGGTAAACAGCGTCCCGAGCGCGGTCGTGAATGTCGGCAAATGGCTGATATACACTTCCGCTTCGACTGGGCTACCTGTGGTCAATTGAAGGGCAAGTCCAAGTGAGGCCAAGGCCGTGGTGCCCAGCCTTTCCACCACAGTGACGAGGTCGCCATCGGCATCACTGATCTTGGCCACGATGTCGCCGGCATTGTAGGCGTCCTGGTTTTTGCTGACCGGTGTCAACGCAACACCGACCGCCTCCTGATCCGGTTCAATCACGATCGTGACCGTGAGCAGGGTTTCCCCGCCGTCATCGTCCATGAGGTTGACTTGCACCACAAAAGTTCCAACGATCAGAAGCATGGAACACCTACGGCAATTGTTCCGTTGATCAGGTCCAAGGTCATTCCCGGAGGCATTCCCGAATACACTGTGTTGGGTGAACCCACTTTGTAGCTCGTGACAAACGTCGCCATGATGATGGCCCCATCCGGATCGGTGAATTGCACAAGCGGCTGACCAGCTGTGAAATTGTCAATATGGCGATTGGTCTCTTGGAAGGATACAACGGCCGGTCCATTGGGGATGAATTGAAGCGTCACCGAATGGTAGGTTACCTCACCACTTTCACTCAGGGTGGCGATGACCAATGGCCAATCAAATTGGGTGATGGTATGCAACAGATCGCTGTCTTTGACGCGGATATCGCCCGTGCAAATGTCCAGGCATACTCCCGGCGGCAGCGGGAGCGAGTCCGGGGCAAGCCATGCACCGGTGATCGGGCTGTCGGGATCGACGACATGCGCCAAGACGTCACAATTTTCCCATTGGTCGACAATACGGCGTGGCTCCGTGACGTAATAGGCATCGGCAAGATTGCGCAGGTTGCCGAGACAGTCGACAAACCATTCGCTTTCCTCCCCGGAGGCAAGCTTACGCTCGATGAGAATTTTGTAAAAATTCTCCTGCAACATCAGGCCCTTGTCGATTTCGCCCGTCACTTCCAGGTCATTGTCGATTTCCCATAACAGCGACAGGTCCTTGTTGATCCATTGACCATTGAGCCATTCATTCCAACAATGTTCAAAATCATACATTTGGACGGGATCGACCCAGTAGAAATGGACGTACACATGTGCGGGCGCTTCCATGCGCAGGAGGCGTTTGAACAGGCGCCTGAAATCCATTTCGGCAAATCTCCCGGCCCAGTTGGGCAGCACGACACTGATTCTGAACGAATACGGATCTTCGATATTGAGGGCCTTGCAGTTACTCAGGATGCGCACCGGCAAGGTGGGGTCGCCATTGGCGCGTGGCCTGAGCAGGATGTGCTCTATGATGTGCAGGTTTTCAATGCTGTACAGTTCCAGAAGGTAAGCGCCCAATGCGGCAATGCATTCAGTTGCCGAGCCGAAGCTGGACAAATATCCTGCATCAACAATGCCGATGGCCGATGTTGGAACGGTTACATCCGACCGCAATTCCCAAAAACCGCCGTTCAATACCCAATTGGCCGCATCCTGACTAAGCGGGAAAGCCAATGCGAGGTCGGATTGAAGCATCGCCTTGGTTGCTTGGAAACTGCCGGGAACCGAAACGAAAGCAGGCAACGTTCCCGTATCATCCATCAGTTCAAACGTCCATTGGTTGGGAGACAATTCGGAGAATGTAAACCGCTCAAAAGGGTTGATATATTCCCGTTCCACCTTTGGAAGGCCTGTGAGATAGACCATCCGCTTTTTGAGTCCCTCTACTTGCAAATTGTTGAGCGCAAAATAGCTGTCCGGGACAAATCCTGCGGAGAGGGGCAGTTGGTAGTTGAAGGCAGTTCCCCGGTCGTTGCTGTGACCGCGACGCCGATCGGTTGCATTGGGATCACAGGCAAGTGAATCCGTGGCATAATTGCGCAGGAAACGGGATTGATCCGCGATCAACTTGCTGTATTGGTCTGCCTCCGGAATTTTTTTGCTGAAAACGTAGGCGGCGTACTCGCTGAAGGATTCGTTGAACCTTGCGAGTAGATGATTGAGGAAACGATGGCGCCTGTCTTGAAATCCATCTTGGTTTTCTGCCAATGCATTGACCTTGTTCAAAATGTGATCCGGGTCGCTTGAGGGCAGGTTGACATAATCGCCATATTGTGCATCGGTCAAGCCCGTGGCATCGACAATCAGCTCCTTCACCCGCGGAACATCAAACAAAGCCTGCGTGAAATATGTGCGGTTGATACTGTCTGAATAGGAAAAGAGCAGACGAACGTTGGCTAGCTGCGAATGGAAATTGGCCAACAATTGCTCGAAAAACAAGAGATAAGCCTTGAGCTGTTTGGCCTGCGCCATCCTCAAAGCAGGTTCGTCAGGCGCCAATCCTTCCAAGCCAATGGCAAAGTTGGCCGGAAATTCATGCTGAATCGAATAGTATTCTTCGAGGTTGGTGTAATCGTTGGTTGGAATGTCAAAATCTCCCCGCCCGGCATTGCCATTGAGGTGCTCCAATGCTTTGAGTTCGGAGAGATAGTTTAAGGCCTTTTGACGATCGGGTTCTTCGAATTTTCCCCCGCCGCAATCGATGCGAACATTGGAGAAGTTGTAGTTCAGCTTGGGCAAAAACCGCTCCGGCTGCACCAAACAGAGACATTCCGTGCGGCGAGATTCTTGGAGGAGACCTTGCAAATACCGCGACAGGGAAATACTTTGGACATCTTCCACGCCGGGAATTTTCATGAATTCCTGCAGAAGGTCAGAGGTGTAGAGAATTTCACGTCGTTGCGTGAATTGGGCTTCATTGCTGTCAATGAAGCCATTGCAAAGCCACGGCCCTTCAAAAATTTCCTCCGGCCGGTAGCCTTTGTCCAACATTTCCCGCAAGGAATAGGACCTGATGGCTGGCGAAAGATAGTTTTCAGTCGCATGATAAACCTTCGCCAAAATTGCGTCGCAGTCGGCACCGGAAGCGACAACAAGCTCCAATTCCAAGCCGATTTCCTGCAAACTCATCGGATACACATGGTCAAAGTCTTCGCAAAGGTTGCGATGCTCTGCCAAGGCGATCCGCGCATCCTCCAAAAATCCCTTGATCAATGCGCGCTTTCGCAAGAAATTCAGAATCAATTGGACGATTTCCTGTTGGTCGTCAAAGTCCCCGCCATCGTAGGCTGCCATTCCATAAGTGGGCGCGACGCCAATGCTTGTATCCAGAAATTCGTCTTTGAGCCTGGCAATGAACTCGTTGTAGTTGAGTACAAATTCCTGTCCTGAAATCACCTTGAGGGTCATTGGCAATTCGACAGCACGTTCATTGGGATTGACTTCCAAAGTGAATTCAAAAACATAGGGCTGCAAGGGTGCTTCCGTGAGTAGCCCGTCCTTCAATCGAAGCTCAAAAACGTTGCCTCCGCCCGGTGTGGAGGAAAGCACTTGGGTATAAATGGCATCAAACTCGTCTGAAATCTCTTCCCAGACGGGAAACTCGATTTCCACTTCAAAAGGCTTTTCCTCGATTTGCCCGATCGGTTTGATCCAAAAGGTGGTAGCCAAGGAATTGTCGTTCAGATCACCAAAATCGGGATGGACATCAAATTGCAGGAAGACATTGTAAAGCCCTTTGATGTCGATTTTTTGGGTGGTCGCCGTCGCGGTATGCACAAAATGTGGCTTACCCGGGCTAGGGGGGAATTCAAGAAACAGCTCCGGAACAGGTCCGTTGGGGCTTTCTACCTTTTCGAGCCAGGCATTGCGGATTCCGCCGAGGTCGATCAGCAGTTTGCGATAATCGGTGATCGTCAGTGGTGCATTGCTCGCCACTTGTGCAAGCGTGAAAAAATCATTGAGCACTGTGCTCCCGGGGGAAGGCTCGATGATTGTTCCGATCTCAAAATCAGTGCGGTAGCCAAGATCGGTGATGGCATAACAAAGCACCTCCAAGATGGTGATGCCGGGGTCATGGGCATTGTAGTCGGTCCATATTTTGCCCGACAAAGCTGTAATGTGCTTCAGGCCTTCCAAGTAAAGACTTTGGTAGTCCATGCTTGGATCAGGTGCCAATGGCCGCGAAATGGAGGATGTAGCGTCTGCCATATTCTTTTTCAGTTCATGAACTGTTGCGCACTTTCATAAGTGATGTCATTGCAGCAGGAACTTGCTGCCTCCATTGCTTGTACCTCGGGCAGACAATGCAGACAGTCTGCATCTACTCCCGTGATGTCGTGAACCAGCGAGGTCACCAAAATCGACCTCCCCGTGGTAGCTACAGCGTCGACGACGCCTTCAAGCAATCCGTTTTTGGTCGATTGATCCATCCGGAAATTGATCACGAAATCGACATACTCCTGTTGCTCAATAAATTGAATGATATGGGACCGGTGAATATGACCACCAAAGACGATTTCCTCCGCGTGATCAAATGCCCATGGGGACAGGAACTGCTGGATGGCCTTTTCCAATTCGGCGGTGTAGAATCCTGGATCCTTGCCGGTTACAAATCCGACATTGCAGGTGATTTTGATCTCCTCATAAATGGGATTCGTGACCCTGAAATTCACCCAAGGCGACACGTGGGCGCGTAGAAAGGTGTCAATTTGCTTCAGAACCCTGATCGATGCTTTGGGCTCGAAGGGATTCATTCCATTCACATTGCGCATATCTGGAATACAAACCACTGTCACATGGCCCGGCGAAATTTCCCAGTCGCTGCCGCTGAGGTAGGCGGATTGCGACTCGGTATGGTTCAAGCACTTGACCTTGTAAATCGAAGGAAACTCCTCCAAAACCATCCGCTCGTAGTCCCAAATATTGATGGAGCGCTGTTTATGCCGCAGTCTTTCGCTCACGCGGGTGAGAAAAGCATCGTCTTGTTCGGGTAGTTTTCCACCAAAACTTCCGTAGGGTTGCGTCACGGACTTTACTTTAGGGTCGGTGACTTTTAATGCTTTGATCGTCCCGTTGGGCAAGGCTTTTTCCAAATGGGAAACTTCATTATCATCGTTGACAAACTGCACGACGACTGCCTGCGCGATCACTTCGATTCCCTTGAGGTAGGCCGGCGTTCCGCGATGAATCTTGGCCCTGAGCCAATGTTTCTGACCATCATGGCATGTATTTCCAAGATTGATGTCTGCATCCAACTCAAACCGAATCACACCGGAGGCGATCATGCCGTCGGTGGTATCCACGAGGATTTTGCGGGAAGGCAACGACTGCCACTGATTTTCTACCAAAATGCTCCAATCCAGTGGTTCACGGTCCAATTCCGGATCGGCGCTTCCTTCTGCCAATTGGAACAACACCGACAAAGTGCTGGGAGGGATCAAACCTTCGATGCCAATGTACAAATAGCCCTCATCTGTAAATTGCGGCACCAAATAACCCTTGGCGCCCGACTCCCAGAGATAGGGATGCTCAGGCGTATGGCCAAAAGGATGCAAATGAAAAAACTGTTCCACACGGTTCTCCCACGCTTCCTTGGTAGCGGCAGTCGCACTGAGATCCAATACTGCCTTGCTGGTATAGCTGATTTTCAGTTCCTTGATGACGGGGGTATAAGGTTCGCCGGGAAAACTGGGCACCTCTGGGTTTGCATCGACTCGACCTGCGCGCATGGCCTCCGCAACGTAAAGATCTCGGTAATATTTGTGCCCGAATGCAATCGACGGTGTGGCCAATTCCATTCGCAGGAATCCCCGCGGCGTATTGCTTTCCAATCGATTGGGTTCGGTCAAATCCAAATCCCGTGCAAACTTGCTGAGCTCGGCGCCTGAAAAGGTAATGATTGACGGCAATTTTGCTCCCTGATCGGTGGTACCTTTCTTGGAAAACAAGCAGCGGCGCTGCGTGGAGGTCAAGGGAACCCAAACGCCTTCATAGAGCAGCGAAAAATCCGCTGTCCAATGTTGGTTTTTGAATTTGAATTCGGTGGAGTTTTGGCCGGGCCCTTTTCCATGTCCTTTGTCTTCTGCTACTTTGTCCGGCTCGTATTTGCCTATTTTTCCCTTGCCGGTCGATTTTTCCTCGGCAGTCTCCTTCGAGAAGGAGAACTTTTTTTCCGTGCCAGGCGATTCGGACATTGCTGCATCCACTTCGGCGTAGGCAGGAGCTGAATCCGGAGCCGTATTGTAGGAAACAGCGGGGGCGGTCGCAGGAGAATAAATGCCAGGTCCCGGCACGTAATTCACGGCAGAGAAGGTCATACTACGGTCCGCTGCCAAGAGCAGCGATTCGTATTGGGTATAATGGGATGCCAAATCTTCCGGCGGATCTTGCCAAGTGATTTCGAAGCTTACCATGTCGAGCTGCTTGCCAAAGATTTCCTGGGCGCCGACGTACAGGCGAGAACCGACAACGGGCAAGGCACCAAAAGGATAAAAGGGCTTGTTGTTTTTCAAGCGGCCACCATCATTTTCAAGGACGAAGGCAGTCATGCCCGTAGCTGTAACTTTTAGCCGGATTTTTGTCGGATTCAACAACGCCAAGTATTCGTAGGCAGAAATGGTCAGATCCACTGCCATCCAAAGCGATGGATACTGTTTCGGGCTGTTGTTGATCGGTACCGGACTGCCAAGTGCTTGGTAGAGAGTATCTTCAAGCCAAACATTGGTGCCGGCGCCATAGACCGTTGCAGCGTTCCAGGAAATGCTGTTATAAACCGTTGACAGCACCTCCTGAAATGTCTGAACTTGCTCGAAATCAGAGATTTTGGATTTGGATCCGCTCGCAGGGGCCTTGTAAACCTGCCCTCCAAACAAGCCCAGTCCATTGTAGGAGGCAACCGCAGGATTTGGATTCAATGCCACAATTCCTAGCCCCGAATACGCGTCGGACCTTCCTTGGTTTACAAACTTCAACACAGGCCAAAGGGTGGACAGGTTGGATTTGTGGATATCCTCTGAATAGGCGACGCAGGCATCCATACCCTCATACAAGGCAATTTGCATGCTGAGCAGGAGCGTCGTTGCATAATTGATTGCGTTGGCCTCCAAATCGAGGTGATCCTTGACCTCTTGCGCCTGCGTCGCACTTGTGACAATGAAAAGATGCGCAATGGTGGCTGCTTTCCAGCCTTTTGCAGATGTGTATTCGACTTGCAAACCGTGCAAGAGCTCGGCCTCAATGGCTGCCACGGAATAGGAAGCCTGAATTGTGCCTGTGCGCGCTGCAAAATAGGCGTCCCAATTGCTGCGATCGACTTCAAAAGTCACATGAATCTCCCGCTGACCTTCCTTCATCACAAACAGGGGAGAGGCAACGAGAAACCCGATTTCTGCCTCCGGCATGGTGCGTTGGTCATCGGCAAATGCCAATTGTGCCTCACCAAACATATTCCATTGCGGGTTGTCGGCATCCAAGGCTGCGCCCAATCCATCGGTGGAGTTGGCCATCGGAGCGGCAAATATCCCTTCGACCGTTTCAAAGGTCTCCAAAACGGGTTCCAAAGTGGTACCTGTGTTGACCGTCAATTCGCTACGTTCCACAAAGACCGTTTGAAGGGAAACGATTTTCGCTTGGTTGATGATCGTTTCCAGCACCGATGCATAATACCTGGGTTTCCCGAGCTTGTCTTTGCCGCCATTGTGCAAGGTTCCAGCAGGAAGAAGGTGTTGCGGAATACCCTTGCGCAGCTGGAAGATCATCACGGCCTGGTCACCGACAAGGTCACGCTCCTTGAAGCGCAAAACGTCGCGGTATTCATAGAGCAAATGTTTGCGCCCGAGTTGATTGAGCTTGTCTTGCGCATGGCGAAACAGCAGCAAAAAAGCGAGAAAAAGCCCGTTTTGCGGGTTGTGCCAGCCAAATTGCGAAAGACTTTGCAAAAGGTATTGATTTGCAGCCTGCTGCAGGCTCTCCACCATGGCCATCAGGCTGTCGTGGCAGGCTTTGAGCAATTCCATCAATCCGTCCAAGTCATCCGCAGGATCTACCGAATTGATATAGGTATAGTCCTCGGAATTGCCCGGCAAGGTCATTGGCATTGAGAGCAATTCCCAATCCGAATTGATCAATTCGTTCCATCCGGTGAAATCTGCCACGTACCCTGGATAACGGTCAGCTGCCTCCGCATGGGCCGTTTGCAGCTTCTTCAGCATCACCGTGAGCCGCTTGCGGCCATCCGAGACAAGATCCTTGAAGGAGTATTGCTGCGAATCGTCAAACAGCGTTGAATCCGGGAGCAATTCGATCCATTTGCTCATCAAGGCCGGCGGTGCCAACAAGTCCTTGGTCGGTGGCCCGGCAAGGGTGATGGTGGCGATAAAACTCTGAAACAGCGATTCCAAGAGCGGAACCAAAGCGGGGTAGTTGACCACCGTATCGAGTTCGGCGTCGGCCTCGGCAAATTTCTCCGTAAAATAGGACTTGTATTCCCGAAGGTCGGTGAGTAGCGTTTCCGCCAGCAAAAGCTCAAATCCTGTTCAAAGAATTCCAGCCATCCGCCCACAGTTTGATGCGCGCCATCGTAATACCAGAATTCATTGGACAATTGGCGGGTGAAATTGATGAGCTCGGCATATTCGCGCTCGTCGATTTGCACATAATCTTCCCGCAGATGCAACGGAAAACGCTGTTTTTGACTCGTGCCGTCGCGGCGTAAAGGATTGGAGCTTTTGCAACATTTCATTTCGTCACCTCCGTTCCTTCCAAAATGTAAAACGGATGCACAAAATTTCGGCGGTTGTTGGAGGCGACCACCTTGAAGTCCACTTGGATTTCGACCTTGCCTGCGAGGGTATCCATGTTGATCGTCACATCAAGCGGCGTGATACGGGGCTCATAGAGATTGATCGAATCGATGATATGTTGGCGCAAAACTGCACGTTGGGAACTGTCCATCGGTTCAAATACCATATCGGGGACTTTGCTGCCGTATTTGCTGCGCAAAACGCGTTCGCCAAGGCTTGTGGTCATCAAAATCTGCAAGCTGCTCATAATGTCCTCTTCGTCGGAGAGCATCTCGACACTGCGCTTGGATTTGTTGAAGGTGGGAGGAAAGCCCCAGCCGCTTCCCAAAAATCCTTTTTCCCCTATTTTTTCAGCTCCCATGGTTTCTGATCCTCCCTCGATTAGTTGATTTGTACCAATGCGCCCTTCAGCACGGCCGTCGCTGACGATGAGACTTCAATGCCTGCGGAACCCTCCGCCTTGAATTGTACACTGGCACTTTGCTCGATGTTCATGCCTTCAACGGTGATGTCACCGGCCGCTTTGATCTTGAGGTCTTTGCCACTTTCGATCGTAATCCCGTCCTTGCTCATTTCGATGATATTGCTGTTTTCATCTTCGAGCCGGATCAGACCTTCCTTTTCATCGACGGTGATGATTTTCCCTGCCGGTGTTTCCAGAATCACACTTTTGTCTTCGTCATTGAAGGTCAGCTTCAGGCCTTCGGCGGTGACGATACCTGTTTTTTTGTATTCGTCATTGTCTTCTATCGGTGGTTTGTTGGCGTCATTGTTGTGCAAAGAGCCCAGAACAATGGCATGGCGCGGATCCTCGTTCAAAAAGCCCAAGACGACTTCGTCGCCGACTGCCGGTTGGAAAAACAGGGTATGGCTTGCACCGGCATCGGGCCGGGCAACCCTGCACCAAATTCCATCCTCGGTATCATCTACCATCGGCATTTTAACCTGCACCCTGAAAAATCCGGCGGGGTCATCCTTGATTTCCTTGACGACACCAATTTGCAACCCGCGCATCGGACCCAGCAATCCGCCGGCAGCGGCTTCCATGACTTCGGGATGCAACATCAAATGACTTTCTTCTGAAATGCCGATTTCTACGTCGGAAAGCCAATGGCCACCTTGGACATGATGGCGCACTGCGGCAATGAAAACTGCACCGTTGAAGGAGGTGCCCAGCCCATCCAAAACCAAGGTTCCTCCCGGCTTCAGGGTTGCGTCCCCGTGCAACTGCACGCGTCCCCGCAACTTGCTGAGCAGGCTGCGCTGCAATTTCCCGCTGCTCCAGGCAATCAATTCGGTGTCTGCCAATTCGCCTGCGTGACGCAGCCGAAATTCGCCTTCACTGAGGCTTTCGGCCATTTCGCTTGCCGTGGGTTTGCCGGCTTCCGTTACCTCGGAGGCTGCCGCTGCGCTCGCCTCGACGAGTTCTTGGGTACTATGGTCCCAAGAGATGGCCGAGCCGGCCTTGAATTGGTCGCGGCTTTCACTTTCAATCTCAAATTCGAAGATATTGTCCCCGAAGGTCGCTTTTGGTGCGCCGGATTCCGTGACTTTGGGTTTGGCAACGACGACTTTGTCATCGTCGGTATAAACCAACATGCCGTTGGCCTCGGCGCGCAAAACCATAAAGTCCCAATCCGTCAGATTGTATTGGATCATCCGTTCATGCTCCGTGTCAAATTCGCTGGACACATCTGCAGTGCAGCCGTTGTCGGAGATCAAGGTCTCGATGATGTCGCCGTCTTTTTTCTCCAGAAAATGCCGTGATTTCCGGATATGGCTCATTTTGACGGCTGCATGTTTGATCTCGAGGACCAAACTTGAGCCGCCGATGGATCTCGCTTTGATCTTGTGCCGCACGATGATTCCTTTGAAAACGGGTGCTGCATCGTCAGGGCCATGTCCCAGCTGCAGTTCCAGTTCTTTTCCGGGCGCAAAATTGGGATCGCTGCTGAGTTTAAATTCCCGCTTTGCCAAGTCGCCGTCGATGAGCACCAATTCGGCAAAGGAGATCGAATTGGCTTGGTGGGTAATGCTCAACGCCAAAACGCCGGGATTGTCATAATCCTTGCCGCCTGCCTTGACTTTGATCGTGATTGCGCCACCTGAGGATGCCATGGTACACTTTCCCGTTTAAGATTTAGCCGAAACCAAGGGTGGAAAAAGCACCTGCGTACCAGGTTCCAAATTGCGGTAGTTGGTAAACCCGTTGTAGCGGGCAACTTCGAGGTAGAGGGTGGCATCCCCATAAATCCGTTCGCACATCAAAGGGAGCCGGTCGCCTTGTTTCACGATGCGCACGTGCGTCATGTCAGGCGAACCCGATTTTTCGCCTGCTTTGCGCAATTCCTCGTAAGAATACTCCTTGAAGGAACAGGAGATTTTAGCGCGCAGGGGATCGCCGGATGGCTTGAAGAGATCATAGGTGATATTGGAGGAGACAAGCACGCATCTTGCGGCGGCGGTTTTGCCCCAGACCAGCATCAGGTAATTGCCTCGGTGAGTGCTTCCTTCAAATCCGTAGGCCACTTTCAGAAATTCGGCGACCATGTCGGCGACACTTTTCGGAGCATCCTTGTATTTGTTGGGAATTGAGCCTCCAGTTCCGTCCAGAAGCAACTCAAAGGCATAAGTCGTAGCCTCGTAACCGTTGTACCGCATCTCCCGCTTGGTGGCACCTTTGGGATCGGTTTCGTCATATTTCAAGGCATACGATGCCTGAAACGAAGCCGGGTTGTAATAGGCCTCAAACGTCGAAGCGGCAGTTCCCGATTGCTCGGGATCGGGAAATGCGTCGATCCGGAGCTTCGTCAGTTCGCCACTTTGGTTGCCGGCACCTGCAATTATGCTGGAGAGTCCACTCATCGCCGTGTTTGCATTTTGAGCGTTTTCAATACCTCATCGACGCAGGCTTGAATGATCTCCGCCTTGAGCTGCGCATCGTGCTGCGAGGCGGTAGCCGGAGATGCAGTCGCAGTGGGAGTGGAGGTTTTTTCCTCCACGGTGGCGGTGACCACTAATTCTCTGATTTGAATTGGCATACGTGTTCCTTGTAGGATTTAGATGGTGGTCACGGAATCCAAAATGATCCTGCGGTGTTTCTGACAGGCAAACTCAATGCTTTCAATGACGATGGCATTGTCCATGGCATTAAACCCTGAAATTTCCCATTTGATGGGGTAGGCGCCGGTGACATGCCATCCTGCGACGGGTACCGCCAAGGGGCCGAGCAGAATGATCACGATTTCCCGTGGGACGATCTGGAAATTCTCCAAAGAATCATACATCCAATTGGCGAGTTCCGATTTGATCAAAAGCCCCCGTTTGAGCGTGATGTTCCCGAATTTGGCTCCTTTAGGCAGCGGATGTTGCATATCGTTGACTCCGCCCTCTGCAAAATACTCCATCTGAATCTCGGAAGTAAGTCCGCCGACCTCTTTGAAATTGCAGTCAAAGGCATTCTGCGCCAGATTGGTACCAAAATCGGCGCCATTGTTGACGAAGGTCACCGTAAAAAAATACCCGACAGGAGGATAATACTGCATCACTCAGCGCATTCTTGAAAGGGTTCAGGAATATTCCACGCTTACGCCTTCGTGCGCGAGTGTAATCGATTCGATCGCCACCTCGTTGGCATTGGACTTGAAGCTTGGACCTTCGATTTTCAAAGGGAATGCATTTTTGACCTTCCAAGTGACGACCGGTGCGTGGTCAGGACCCAAAAGGCTGATCGTCAAGTCACGACGCTCCACCTCGTTGAGCACAATCGTTTGTTGCCACTTGTGATAGTCGCTGTCGCCCTTGAAAATGCCGCGTTTCATCACGATGTCATCAAACGTCGGGCGACCCGGCATGAAGGTATCGCTGTATTCCGGGGAAGCACCGCCACGGTAGGCGATTTTCTCGCGGTTCATGTTCAGGCCGGAGACTTCTTGGAAGCTCACGTTGGCACCGCCCCAAACCACTTGGAAATGATAGGAAGACAATGGATAAGAAGCCATATTCAGTTAAAAGTTAAAAGTGAATAGTTAAAAGTTGTTGATGCAGAAACTAAAAGTGAATAGTGAAAAGTGAATAGTGAAAAGTGAATCGTTGTTGATGCAAATCTCAAGCGTCAAGCGAAAGTGGAGAAAGGTGCCCGAATCAAGTATAAGCCACTGGGATACTTTTCACTTTTCACTGATCACTTTTCACTCATCACTATTCCTGCATTTTGTGCATGAATTTCAAGATCACAAATTCGGCGGGGCGCACGGCTGCCATGCCGATCTCCACGATCAAACGGCCATTGAGAATGTCATCGGCCGTCATCGTTTGACCGAGGCCGACATTCACAAAAAAGGCATCCTTGGGGACTGCCCCGGCCAATGCTCCGTCGCGCCAAAGACCCAACAGGAAGCTCTCGATCATTCCCTTGATTTTCATCCAGGTATTGGCTGTATTGGGGTCGAAGACAAAGGGTTCCACCGCCTTTTTGACCGATTCCTCGACCATAATGAAGAGTCTGCGCACAGGCACATACCGCCATTCGTTGTCGTTGCCGGCAAGCGTCCGCGCACCATAGACCAAGATCCCTTGTCCTCTGAAGGCGCGTATTGCATTGATCGACTTGCCAGTATTGGCACTGATGTTCAAGTCGTCCAACTCATCTCCGCGGAGTTTGCGTACTTCGGTTACTGCCGTAAGACTTACATTGGCAGGCGCTTTCCATACACCACGGTTGGCATCGACGCTCGCATAAACACCAGCCATCGCCCCGCTTGGGGGCAAGGTGTAACCGGTATTGCGGATCGCCAACAGAATGTCGGAAAAGACCTTGCTCGTTGCAAACAGATTGGATTTTAATCCGTCACGGATCGCAGTCAGTTCCGTCAAGATCGGCTCAATCAGATCCAATGCCATATCAAACAACACTTGAAATGCCGCAAATCCAGCTGCGGTTGTCGCATAAATCGGAAGGGGAGGTGCACCCAAAGCGACTGCCGCCAAGGTATAGTTCGGCGCACCGGTATAGGCACCTCCGCCAAAATCGGCATTTACAATCGCAAGCAATGGCACCGGACCGCCGTCTACCCCAACGATATCTGCAAATCCACGGTCGTAATCCAACAGCGTTTGGGCAACGGTGTTGAGCGTACTGCCCGCAGCGATTTCATCCAGCACCAGGGCTTTTGCTGCGGGGTTGGTCAGACTTCCGCCCAGATCGTAAAGCGATTGAACCAGCGCTTTGACCGCCAAGCCTTTGTCCTTCAACTGCGTTCTGAAGTCCGCATCTGTCAGCAGCGCGGCATCATCGTCCAATGCCGCATAGTCGGCAGCCAAAGCAGCCGCATCAGGCAAGGTGAGCAAATCCGCAACGATCTGATTGTAAGCAATCAAATTGGGATCAGCCGACGCCGTCGCCAAATCGTCCAGTGTCAATGGGTCGTCATCGAGGTCCACTAAGTCAAAATCCTCCAAGCCAATGTTTCCATTCGGGCCAAGGGAAGTTTTCAGTTCGGGATAATAGGCCGCCCCGTATTTGAGGAAGTTGTTTCCGATATCCGTACGAAACGTATCCGCATCGGCGAGGGCATCGTTGGCACCAATATGTTGCACATCAAAAATGGCGAATCGGTCCTGCATTTTGTTGCAATGGGCCAAGGCCGCAGCCTGTACTTCGCCAAGATCCAATGGGTCCAGGAAAGCATACGCATCCGGCGTCAAAATCAGCGTCGGCTCATCTGCTTGCTCAAGGGTGGCAAAGGAAGCCTTCGTGCCCGTGAGACTGCTCCCATCCGTAGCGGCCCAGTTTGCTGCCGTAAATCCGCTGCCGGGAAATCCGACATAGGGTGCATCGTATGTGCCCAACGAATAAATGTAAGCATCTCCGCCGCCATTGGCATAAAAATGACGCAGGCAGTGGTACAGGTAAAATTTCAGGTCAACATTGACCTTGTTTACGGAACCGTCGGCCTTCAATTGCACGACTATTTTCCGCCCGCTTGCCAAGCTGTTGGGTTCGCCACCAAACAGCGTCTCGTAATCGATAAGCGAACTGATCCGAATGGGTTTTTTATTGACATCATCGCCCGATTTCTCGGTATAGCCGATGAATACAGGAACCGCTGTCGCCACCCGCACTACCGACGTTGGAAATGTCGAAATCTCTTCGACATAAACTCCAGGTGTTAAATATTCAGCCATAATTTCAGTGATTTTTTCGAATCCTCAGGCAAACAATCTGTCGCCAGAAAGTCATTCCCCGGAAACGAAGGGCCTCAGGATCAGGAAACTTGCAATTTGTGGGAAAACTTCAGAATGACAAACTCTGCAGGACGAACCGCCGCCATGCCGATTTCCACGATCAATTTGCCTTCAAGGATGTCTTGGGCAGTCATCGTCTGATTCAACCCAATCTTCACGAAAAAGGCATCCTTGGAAACTGCCCCGGCAAGTGCGCCGTCCTTCCAAAGATTGAGCAGATAATTTTCGATCATGGTTTTGACCTTGAGCCAAAGATTGGCATCATTCGGCTCAAAAACGACCCATTCGGTTGCCTTCCTGATGGATTCTTCCACCATGATGAAAAGCCTGCGCACGGGCACATAACGCCATTCATTGTCATTGCCGGCCAAGGTTCGCGCCCCCCAAACCAGGACACCTTTCCCCGTGAAGCTCCGGATGGCATTCACAGCTTTGCCATTTGCAGGCACATTGAGGTCGTTTTGGATGTCGTTCGTGATCGTGATCACCGGCTTCACGACCGCGGTCACACTCACATTGGCAGGCGCCTTCCACACGCCACGACTGCGGTCCACCGAGGCATAGACCCCTGCAATCGTCGAGCTCGGTGGCAAGGTAATGGAGAGTTTGGCCAACGCTGCCCGGACATCTTTTTCGCGAGAAACCCATTGATCTGCCTCAAGGGACACAGTGGACGACAGGGCATGGGCCATTGTTTTGCCAGCCAAAGCGCCGCCCACAAAAACTACCGCTTCGGGCGGATAAGTCAGTGTTGTTTTCAAATCGGGATAATAGGCTGCCCCGTATTTGAGGTATTGATTGCCGATCGCCGAATGTAGATTGGTAATCGGCGTCATATCTGTTGCACTCGCAGGGTCATCGATCACGTCGATGATCACAAACCTGTCTTGCAATTCATTGCATTGACGCAGCGCATGCTGATACACCGTATATGCTGCGCCAGAGGCAAACAGCTTCAGCTCCGGCATGACGATCAGCGTTGGCTCATCCTCCAGGATCAACTTGGCAAAAGCACCATCCTTCCAGGAAATGTTGGCAAAATCGGTCGCGGCAGGCGTCGCGCCGTAGTCGCCGACCGAGATGACATAACATGGTCCCCCGCCATTGGCAAAGTACATTTGCATGGCATAGTAAAGGAAGAAATTGTTGGCATGAAACGTTGGGACATATCCTCCGACCAGAGCAGCGTTGGTGATGTCGATGTTGACATATTTATGCGCGCCTCCAAAGTTGGCGACATAGTCGTTCATCGAGCTGATGCGCACGGGCACATTGGGGGAGGGTTGAATGTCGGTATAGCCGATAAACGCTGGAATCGCGGTTGCCACCGACGTGATTGACGGAGGGAAAATGGAGACCTCCTGAACGTAGACGCCTGGGGTTTTGGGATCTAAAACCATTGCCTGCCTGAATTTTTAGAGTGAAAAGAGTGAAAATGAATCCTGTTTTTGACTGAATCAGAGGGGTTTATCGACCAACACTACTACGGATGCATTGGCAGCGCCAGCAGCCGGATTGGGAAGGTCGCTCACTACCGGATTGGTAGCGCCCGAACGCAACAGTCGGATGGAAGAACGTGCAACATCCCGGTAAGGGATGGTAGTATCGGAAGTAAAGGCCTTGATCGTAGCGCCGTTGCTCGTCGCTTGCAACGTCGCCATGTAGGCCACAATGTCGCTGTCCCAAACGCCGTCGGGATGCTCCAGAAAAGAAAAATTGCCATTGTCCGGTACATTGGCATTGGTAATGCTGTAAGCACCCGTGTGCGGTGCATTTTTGAGCATCAAAAAGTATTGCCATCGTGCCTGCTTGGGCATGAATTGCAATACATAGGAATTTCCAGAAATGTCCAGGGCGGGCACAGTGGAAACCTGCAAGTGCAGCAATCCAAACAAGCCCTTTCCGATCAAGTTCGCATCCCGATAGACTTCCTTGTCGGCCTCTGGATTTCCAGTCCAATTGAGTTGGTACAATCCGCCAACCTTTTTTTCCAAGTCGACGCGCGCATGTCGGAACCCGCCTTCATCGTACCCGGGAACAATCCAACTCGCGCTTCCGTCAGGCGGAAAAACCGTCACATCGGCTCCAAGCGGCAAGCCAAAAAGTTGTACATGATCGGCAACCAACTCGACCTTACGGTAGTCGTTGCCTATCAGATCAATTCCATTCGCTTGATTTTCAAAGTAGTATATTTCGCGACTTTCCAATCTCGGAAGGTCGGTGAAGTTCAAAAAGCTAGGATGCGTCAGGTAAAGCTCAAAACGCAGCAAAAACGAAGTTGGCAGCGGAATCAGCGGAGCCAATACCGGATTGGGAGGCAGCGTCGTTTCGTACTGTTCCTGCAAAAGTTGATAAGTGCTGGGACGATGCTTGTTCACGACGCCCCATTGCAAGCGGTACTTCGGCAACAATGACGCAGTGGCTGCGCATGGCTTTACTACCAAGTCACCACAGACCTCGTCGGCATAATAATTATGCCTGAATGTCACCGTGGTGATGGGTTGGTAGTGGCGATTCATGGCTTATTGGGTCGGGCGATTGCCGGCGTGGGTGTTCAAGATCGAAGGTACGCTCACAATGTCGCTGAAGGCATCTTCATAAACCGTGATCAGCCGCACTTTGTACACCACCGACGGACGGTATTTGGCACCCAAGGATGCCCAGAGGTAGTTTTGGCTCTCCAGCGTGACCGGATAAAGCTCCACCACCAAGGAGCCCAGGTTATGGGGCAAGGACGGAGAATTTTCAGTCGTGAAATAATGCCTGTATTGAAAAAACTGGATCACATAGCCCAGCATTTTAATCGAAATCTCATATTCCTGATCACTTTCACCGTCAGTTGGGGTCGTATCAGGACTGATGGCAGTGAACAAAACCGAAAGATTGAGCCGTATTTCCGGATTCCGGACGGGAAAGCCCGATCCGACCGGTGGCGCGAGGGGCACTTGGGCCTTGCCAATCCGTTCTTCCTCAACATTCACAAGCTGACACACGATCTTGTTGTTCAGGTTCAGCTCTTTTCCCTCACTTGTCACCAAACGACTGCGAATCACAAGTCCCGCTTCCCCCATCTTCTGAAAGAGGTATTCGTTCAATTGATCCACCAAGAATTTCAGTGCTTCATGTATCATGAGAAAATGCGGAATGATTTTCGCTGTTCAAGGATCAAGCTACGTTGATAAAGGACCAAATCCTAGTTTGGAATGACTAAAGTTATCTACATAGCAGGATTAGATATTAACAAAATGACGTGTTTGTGATTGGTTTTCAGAGGGATATTGTTTGGCGTATCATGGTGTTTTGGTGGGTTTTATTTTATCCCGCGCCATATTTTTGGTTTTTGTGTTGGAATGGAATTGGCCGTACCACAATGAGCGAAGCGGGATTCATATTTCTAAGGTTGGATATCGTTAAAATGGACTTTATCAGGTCATGATTCTGCCTGCTTTGCGGTATTCCCGTTTGATGCCGTCGAGAAGGTCATATTCGGTAATTCTCGCCTCACCGCGCATCGCCGCACGCAAGGCACAGTGGCGCACCACGTTCATGATGCTACCTCCGGTCATTTCGTACTTTTCAGCCACAGCAGGGAGGTTCACTGTCGCATCCAGTTCGCAGGAGGGCGGCAAGGATGTTTGCCAAAGTCGCAAGCGCTCCATGGCATTGGGAACAGGAAAATTCACGATCACCTGAAACCGCCGGGTAAATGCCTTGTCCATATTGTCACGGTTGTTGGTGGCCAAAACCACGACGCCGTCAAAATTTTCCACACGCTGCAGCAGGTAGCTCACTTCTTGGTTGGCATACCTGTCCTTGGAATCCGAAACATCCGTTCGTTTGCCAAAAAGCGCATCCGCCTCGTCAAAAAACAGGATCCACCCGCGAGATTGGGCCTTGTCAAACACAACCTTCAAGTTCTTTTCCGTTTCGCCGATGTACTTGCTCACGATCATCGACAGGTCGATGCGATAGATTTCCCGGCCCGTAACCTTGCCCAACAAGGAGGCGGTCAAGGTCTTGCCTGTGCCGGGCGCGCCATAAAAAAGGCACCTGAACCCCGGACTCACCTTGCCGGAGAGGCCCCATTCATCCATGACAAGTTGCTCGTGTTTGATCCACGCGACGATGTCCTCCACATCGTTGAGTGTTTCAGCAGGTAGGATGAGTTCTTCCCAATTGCGGGCGGTTTCGAGCTTCTGAGCCGGAAATGAGCTCCCGAATTCCGGTTCTCCTTGATCGCCTGTACACAACAGGTCCACGAGTTCGCGGGAGGGCAGGAGCAATCCCGACCCATAGGGTTCGTGTGGGTGGACGTGTTCAATCCGCAGCCAATTTCCCTGAAAAAGGCGGTGTTGCGGATGAAAAAGGGTTTTGTAGGAAAAGCGCGAAGCAAGGTCCTTTCCGCCGAGCAAAAAAAGTGCGGTATCCACGGTTGGAACAAAACCTTTGTGCACCTGCCCTCTGAAGCCTCCAAATTCCGTAACGGGCGATTTATTGGGGTGATTTTCCAAAAACCGGTCGAGCAATTCGGGTTTCACCGACGGGGCGATGGCAAGCAGTAAAAGCAACCGCTCAGGGGGCGACAATTCCAACACATGTATAAAGTGTACATAAGGCCCTTCAGCTTCTTCGTAATAGGGCGGATCGATTTCCGAAATGGCGGAAAAATCGCTGTCTTCGCCCCATAATTCTGCTATTCTGAACTGTATGGCCGCGTTCAACCATTCCAATTCCGCCCCGATGGCATTTGCATTTTCCTCAAACCAAGACATTGATGCTTCCATCGTGGGGGGCAATTCATTTGAACAACGGAGGAAAGTTAGGAAATCATTCAGAATTCCAAGCCTGCAAAGACATGATTGTTGATTCGTCCACCTTGAAACTGCCCCTTCCCATTCCGATTCGACAATAATTATCCACATCCATTCATCTGCCTTGCTGCTTTTGTGAAACTTGGATATCTTGTCACAAATACCGTCATCATGCTATAATTACACCCTTTCACATGTCCGAATCCGCAGAGCGACAGCCCGCCTCCAATCCTTCTTCCTTTCGCAAGACGACTGCCATGCGCACCCATGCCGATCACGGACAGTTCGGTACGCCATGGTACGCTTCGCCGGAGGTTACCGCGCGCGTACATCAGCCTGCCAAGCCCGCCCAAGTGCAGGCAAAACTCAAAGTGGGCAGCGCATTCGACCCTGCCGAGGCGGAAGCCGACAATGCTGCCAGGGAGGTCGTGAGCAAATCCAACGGCGCAGGCGCCGGTTTGGGTGTCGGCAAGGGTGTCGTCCAGACAAAGCCCCTCGTGTCGCGCATCAGCCGGCAGGTGCAACGTGTCGAGGAGGACAAAGCCGACGCCAAGTTGCAACGGCAAGAAGAAGAGGAATCCACCCAGATGAAGGTGATGCGGGCCGAGGACGAAGAAGCGAGCCCCAAGTTGATGCGGGCCGAAGAAGAAGAAGCGAGTCCCAAATTGATGCGGGCCCAAGTTGATGCGGGCCGAGGAAGAAGAAGCGAGCCCCAAATTGATGCGGGCCGAAGAAGAAGAAGCGAGCCCCAAATTGATGCGGGCCGAAGAAGAAGCGAGCCCCAAATTGATGCGGGCCGAGGAAGAAGAAGCCTCCCCTAAGCTCCAACGCCAAGAAGAAGAGGCCCAGGCCAAATGCGCCGACTGCGAGGAAAAAGCCAGCCGCGAAGAAGAAGAGGAAGCGATGACCAAGCAGCTTCCGACGGCCCAAGCCCCAAGCCCCAGTCCCCAAACCCCTGATGCAGCCCCCATCAACCACCTCGAAGGCTTTACCGCCTCCGAAAGTACCCACGACCTGCTCAAGTCACGCAAAGGCGCGGGCGAACCGCTTCCAGAGCCACTCAAAAACGAGATGGAGGCCGGCTTTGGCGCCGACTTCTCCAATGTCAAGGTTCACCGTGACAGTGCCAGCACTACGCTGAACAAGGACCTCAAGGCCAAGGCCTTTACCCATGGCGAAGACGTTTTCTTTGGCCAGGGACAGTTTGATGCGGGCAGCAACCAAGGCAAGGAATTGATTGCCCACGAACTCACCCATACGATTCAGCAAGGTGCCGTCGGCGAGAAAAAAGCCGAAAACAAGCCTGCAGAGAGTCCCGTCGAGGAAATGGCCTCCACCTTGACTTCAGGTGATGCCGTTTCCAAGCCGGAATCCAAACAGGTCGACCCATCGGGAAAGCAATCGGGACAGGTACAGCCCGTGGACAAGGAACTTCCGGTGACCGAACTGGATCCCGCCGAACTCGAGCAGCAATCCGCGCAATCAGAAGGGGCCGACGCAGCAGCCGTCGTGGACCAGGCGGGCGAAGGCGATGCCGAGGGTGAAGTCGTGGCCGGTGTAGCGGAGGGCGAAATCCCGGATGTGGAGACAGAAAGCGAAATCGACATGCCCAGTGTCGAAAAACAACGCGTCGCCGGGCAAATCTCCGACTTCAAAGGTTCGCGCGGTGAAGTCGAGGCAAAGGGTGGCGAAGTGTTCAAGTTCATGGCCACCGAAACGGAAAACGTCTGTGGCGATGCCGCAGAGGCGACCGCCGAACTTGCGGCCAATGAGAGCGAGCATCCGACCCCGGTAGATGAGGTGGCTGCCGTCGAGGCAGCAGAGGAAGTGCCTGACGAATTTGGGCAGCAGATGGGCAATGCGGCACAAGTCGAAGGGCTGGAAAAGGAGGGGCAGGATCAGGAGGATGCCAAGTCAGATCCGGCCAAAAAGGCCATGTTGGATCAGTTGGACGAAGATACCCCGACCAATCTCGGTGAACTCAGGACTATAATCCACAGAATACAGCGGGCGAAGTCACTTCCGTGGTCGGTGGCGAGGTGGGCAAGGTGAAGCAAACCTTCGGGAAGATTGAGCAGGACGCCAAGCCCATGGATACCCCGGATGCCGTTGAACTCAAGCCCGTTCCGAGCGCCAAAGACACCGCCAAATTGGCCTTGGGCCGGATGCGGTGCCGGCGATCTCGAGGAAATGTCCAACATGGATTCCTATCAGGACGACATGGACGCGGTCATGGCCGAGGAAGGCATCACCGAGGAGCAAATGGCGACGGTCGACAGCGGTCCGCTCGCAGAGGCACAACAAGGGCGCGCCGAACTCAGGGAAAAAGTCGCCAATGCGCCTACCGAGATGCAGGAGGGTGCACGCAAGCAAGCCAAAACCGTCGAATCTGAGATGGACAAGGAGGAAGACACTGCGCGCACGGAGATGAAAAACAAGCGCAAAGACAACCTCGAAAACGTTCACGGAGAAAAGCAGAAGACCAAAACCAAACTCGAGGAGGAGCGCGAAAAGGTCACCAAGCAGATTCAGTCGATGTACCAAACGACTGAAGACAATGTGAAGACGCGGCTCAACAACCTGGAAAAGGAAAATGAAGAGCGCTTTGCCAAGGCGGTGGTCAAGTTCACCGAAGAGTTCAAAACAGAGGTGGACACAAAAGTGAATGCCTTCCTCGACGAGCGCCACAGCGGATGGTTTGGCTGGGCACGCGCTGCCAAGGATTGGTTGCTCGGCGTTGATGAGATGCCCGAAGTCAAGGAGGCTTTTGAGACGGCGAAGAAAAACTACATTGACAAGATCGACACCGAAATCAAGTCGATCATTCAATACAACAACAAGGTCATCCAGGAGTGCAAGGCTGACCTGAAAAAGGGCAAGGACGAAATCGACAAATTCGTCAAGACCCTCAAGCCCAATCTCCAAGACGCGGGCAAAAAGGCTGCGGTGGAGATGTCCAAGAAATTCGATGAGCTCGACACCTTCATCAACGAAAAGCAAAAAGCCTTGGTCGACAAACTCTGCGCGATGAAAGACAAGGCGATCGAACACATCGACAAGGTCGCCGAAAAGATGAAGGAGGCGCTGAGCGGTGCCTTGTCGCAGCTCATCGGCCTGATCGTCGCCGCCTTGCTAAAGTTCTTCAATTGGGCACTCGGGCTCTTTGGCTACGGCATGGAAAATCTCGAAGAGACCATCGTCCGCACCAAACGCACGCTGACCTTCATGGTAAAGCATCCGATCGACTTCATGGCCGGGCTGTTCCAAGCCGTCGGCATGGGCTTTACGCAGTTCGGCGACAACATTCAGAAGCACCTCGTGAGCGGTCTTGTAATGTGGCTCACCGGCGGCATGCGCGAGGAACCCATCCGCTTGCCCGACAAATGGGACCTAAAAGGCATCCTCTTTTTCATCATGGAGGTGCTTGGGCTCGGCTGGGCCAATCTCCGCAAAAAGCTTGTCAAACACGTCGGCGAACAAGCAATGGGCTTGGCAGAGAAGGGCTTGGACATCGTGATGAAGCTGTTCACCGAGGGCCCGATTGCCATGTGGGAAGACATTCGCAACCAAGGCGAGGAGCTCAAAGGCGAGATCTTCGCGGCAGTGCGTGAGATGATGATCATCGAAATCATCAAACAAGGCGTGATTTTCCTCCTCAGCCTGACCAATCCCGCCTCCGGCATCGTCAAGGCCATCAAGGCGATCTACGATTTTGTGATGTGGTTCTTCAACAACATCCACCGCATCATCGAGATGGTCAAGAAGGTCTTCGAAGCCTCCGCCAACATCGTCGAGGGCAACCTCGGCGGCGCCGCCAACGCCATCGAACGCATCATGGGCCTCACGATTCCCGTGATCATCGACCTTTTCCTCAGCATCCTCGGCCTCAGCGGCCTCCCCAAGAAGGTGATGGGCGTGATCAAAAGAGTCGGCGGCAAGCTCAATGCCTTGATCGACAAGCTGCTCTTGAAGGTGGTAGGCGTGATCAAAAAGATGTTTGGCGGGAAGAAAGGTGGTGGGAAGAAGGATCCCATTTCTAGTAAGGACAAGAGGAGAGATCCCAAGCAGAAGCCTTTGAAAGTCAAGCTTGCATGGGTTGGCGAAAGTGAACCTTTCAAGAACGAAGATGAAGAATCGCATTCATTGAAGATGTTTGAATCTGGAAAGGGAAAGCCAATCCTGAAAATGGCGAGTGAGGAATATAAAGAGATTTTGTCCTTCGTTGAAAGAACTATTAAAGCAGCAAAGGGGAAAAAAGCCAGTCAGGATTTAAAAAATGACATTCCGAACCTGCAAAGGGCCAAATCGTTGGCTAATTCAATATTGAGATACGTTGGGAGCAAAACAAAAAAGATAAGAGCAGCCAAGACCCAAAAGACCGCAGATCGAATCAATAAAGATGTAGAAAAGGAGGTTAAGAACAGACTTAATGGAATTGGTAAAGCACTTGAAAATACGTCAATTGGTGGGTTGCTGGAAGCTCCAAAATCTTATCTAGAGTTTTCTCCAAGAAATGGCCAAGGTGGTATTGCCATTGGCAACCCAATTAGCTTCTATTCAGGTAATACAAAAGGATCAGGGCCACAAGAGGGCACTTTGCCAAGGTCTTGGGAATATGTTGAAAAAATGCCCGACTATAAATCAAATTGGGTACGTGCACACCTCATCAATGATAATTTGCATGGGCCTGGCATCGATAACAACCTCACACCAGCGACAAGACGAGTAAATTTGCAGCAAATGCTCAACCAATTTGAAAAGTTTGCGAAAGAAGATGTCTTACAAAAAAATATCCCAATTTGGTTGAGAACTGAAGTCGCATACTCCCATACAGGTGGTCCAAAGCGTCCAGAATTTGCTCGGTATGCAAATGTATTTGCTGACTTCCCTAGTAAAATCACAATGGCCTACGGTCTTTCTAAATTCAAGGCTGGTCAATGGCAAATGGGGAAACAGAAAAAGAAGGTTTCATGGATGATTTCAAAACCACCAAGCCTCGATGACCTCGCACCTATTAGGTTGTCTGCTTTACGCACGATGCCACAAATGACAAAGCACACAGGCTTTCCCGAGTTAGTTGGGGAACAGGTTCTTTATTTGGTGCAGGTAGTTGGAATTGATGATAAGGCTACTTTAATAGAAGAATTGCGTGATCGCTTCAATAGTAGGCCCAAAGGGAGTAACCTGACGAAAGAGAATAGTACTGATTACATTACTAAGTATAAAATACCCACAGAACAGAAGATTAATAGCCCTAATATGGCAATCTAGATTTTGAGCTATTGCTAAAAGTCAAGTTCATCTATTGTCTCGATAAGCATTCCCTTGTTCAATTTGAGTGCTTGGACGCGACTCCATATTTCACCTTTATTGGTCAAAAGCAAATCAAGATAATTAATGGGTCGGACTTTCTTCGAATTCTGAAATTGACTATATGAGATCGCGGACATGATGCAAAGTTGAAGATTTTTCGACCTTATTGGAAAGAGTACCATCCCTCTATCGGCATCAAATCCATCCATTACATATGAATTGTTGCAGAATTCATGGGGGCTAAAAGATTCACCAAGAATGGTATATGTATCCACATAAAGTGAATTAGGTGCCACTTTTATACCCGTGCTTTTCGAAATAACTATATTAAGAGGGAATAAATTTATACAGCCGTCCAAGCGATGGCTGTCCTCGATGATGTCTTGCATCGAAACGGGAGCATTCGTATAGGTTCCAAATTCTCCATCGTTGAAGTCTTCGGAATCCCTTCGGATCCATCTTAATTGTAAGCCATTGCATTGCCTATAAAACGCTTCTAAGGTTTCATCCAGCTTGCAACCTAAAATTTCCACGGCATCGACGATGTCTGCGTCACTTGCCCCTGGGAAAATATAGGAGCTTACAACACTTATTTCATGGTCAGCTCGCAACGATTCGATCATGTCATGAAATCCTTTTGCATAATCTTTCATAGTCAATTCCATTTTAAGTAATCCATTCGCTGGTCTCATTCACCTGAATCACCCAAGGAAAATCTTCTTTCGGTCTCGTCGTAACTTAACCTGTCCAGATCGAGTTGGTGCCAATTTCCCAACGGATTTGAAAGTTCTTTTCCTTTGGATTTGAAAAAATCTACGTCTAGCCTTCCAATTACTACACCTTTGCTTGCAAGTAAGAATCCTAGGTATTGTTGAAAGCTCGAAAAACCTGACCATTCCACATTCTTGAAGTATCCGCTACTATGCAAGAGTGGCAAGTCATCTCCCTTTTCAATCGAAAGCAGGAGCGTTGAATAGAAAAAGTGATAATAGTCGATGGGGACCAATGCTTTTCGAAATGCATTGAAAGGATACATATTCCCATCCCAAGTCATTGTAGTTTTGTCCACATCTTCCTCAAAATAAACGATTTCTTTCCAAAAGCTAGTATTCCAAAAGACATTTTGAATTGGCTGAATGTTGATGCACCCTGCCACTCCTCCATCATCTTCATAAACCGAATCATAGCTTAGCTCTGGATATTTCTCACCTTTTGCAAGTAGCTTCTCAAAATTGGAGGTATTACGCCATAGCCATCGGAGTTGTAAACCATTAGTACGGCGGTAGAAAAGCATGAAGTCTTGAGGTATTTCGGCACAAAATTCATGCCCGGCTCTCAAAATCGAGCGCTCTGATGCTGGTGGAAATATATTGAAATGCGTCACCACCACATCAGGATGCGCCTTCAGCTCCTCCACCATCGCCTTGAACCTTTCCAGATAATCGTCCATCCTGCGTCAATTTTTACAACATCAAATTTAGCTATCCTATCCCACATTTCCACCCAAAATTTCAATATCTTGTGAGACGAATGCTGTTGTTTCTGACAATATATCCTATCGGCCTAAAGGGTGGCGAAGTGTTCAAGTTCATGGCCACCGAAACGGAAAACGTCTGTGGCGATGCCGCAGAGGCGACCGCCGAACTTGCGGCCAATGAGAGCGAGCATCCGACCCCGGTAGATGAGGTGGCTGCCGTCGAGGCAGCAGAGGAAGTGCCTGACGAATTTGGGCAGCAGATGGGCAATGCGGCGCAAGTCGAAGGGCTGGAAAAGGAGGGGCAGGATCAGGAGGATGCCAAGTCAGATCCGGCCAAAAAGGCCATGTTGGATCAGTTGGACGAAGATACCCCGACCAATCTCGGTGAACTCAAGGACTACAATCCACAGAATACAGCGGGCGAAGTCACTTCCGTGGTCGGTGGCGAGGTGGGCAAGGTGAAGCAAACCTTCGGGAAGATTGAGCAGGACGCCAAGCCCATGGATACCCCGGATGCCGTTGAACTCAAGCCCGTTCCGAGCGCCAAAGACACCGCCAAATTGGCCTTGGGCCAGGATGCGGTGCCGGCGATCCCCGAGGAAATGTCCAACATGGATTCCTATCAGGACGACATGGACGCGGTCATGGCCGAGGAAGGCATCACCGAGGAGCAAATGGCGATGGTCGACAGCGGTCCGCTCGCAGAGGCACAACAAGGGCGCGCCGAACTCAGGGAAAAAGTCGCCAATGCGCCTACCGAGATGCAGGAGGGTGCACGCAAGCAAGCCAAAACCGTCGAATCGGAGATGGACAAGGAGGAAGGGAAGAGACTGCTGCGCAAGGCCTTGAAACGGAGATGAAAAACAAGCGCAAAGATGCAACGCAGCGAAAACGCTTAAATGATCCACGGAGAAAAGCAGAAGACCAAAACCAAACTCGAGGAGGAGCGCGAAAAGGTCACCAAGCAGATTCAGTCGATGTACCAAACGACTGAAGACAATGTGAAGACGCGGCTCAACAACCTGGAAAAGGAAAACGAAGAGCGCTTTGCCAAGGCGGTGGTCAAGTTCACCGAAGAGTTCAAAACAGAGGTGGACACAAAAGTGAATGCCTTCCTCGACGAGCGTCACAGCGGATGGTTTGGCTGGGCACGCGCTGCCAAGGATTGGTTGCTCGGGGTTGATGAGATGCCCGAAGTCAAGGAGGCTTTTGAGACGGCGAACGAAGAACAAGCGACGAAGGCAGCTTGTGAAAATCCTTTGAAATCGATCGACACCGAAATCAAGTCGATTATTCAATACAACAACAAGGTCATCCAGGAGTGCAAGGCTGACCTGAAAAAGGGCAAGGAAGAGGAAGCGAGGAATACGCAGCTTTCGAGAAACAAATTCGTCAAAACCCTCAAGCCCAATCTCCAAGACGCGGGCAAAAAGGCTGCGGTGGAGATGTCCAAGAAATTCGATGAGCTCGACACCTTTATCAACGAAAAGCAGAAGGCCCTTGTAGACAAACTCTGCGCGATGAAAGACAAGGCGATCGAACACATCGACAAGGTCGCCGAAAAGATGAAGGAGGCGCTGAGCGGTGCCTTGTCCCAGCTCATCGGCCTGATCGTGGCGGCCCTGCTCAAGTTTTTCAATTGGGCACTCGGGCTCTTTGGCTACGGCATGGAAAATCTCGAAGAGACCATCGTCCGCACCAAACGCACGCTGACCTTCATGGTCAAGCACCCGATCGACTTCATGGCCGGGCTGTTCCAAGCCGTCGGCATGGGCTTTACGCAGTTCGGGGACAACATTCAGAAGCACCTCGTGAGCGGCCTTGTAATGTGGCTCACCGGCGGCATGCGTGAGGAGCCAATTCGCTTGCCTGACAAATGGGATTTGAAGGGCATCCTCTTTTTTATCATGGAGGTGCTTGGCCTCGGCTGGGCCAATCTCCGCAAAAAGCTTGTGAAACACGTCGGCGAACAAGCAATGGGCTTGGCCGAGAAGGGTTTGGACATCGTGATGAAGCTGTTCACCGAGGGCCCGGTTGCGATGTGGGAAGACATTCGCAACCAAGGCGAGGAGCTTAAGGGCGAGATTTTTGCTGCGGTGCGCGAGATGATGATCATCGAAATCATCAAACAAGGCGTGATCTTCCTCCTCAGCCTGACCAATCCCGCCTCCGGCATCGTCAAGGCCATCAAAGCGATCTACGACTTTGTGATGTGGTTCTTCAACAACATCCACCGCATCATCGAGATGGTCAAAAAGGTCTTCGAAGCCTCCGCCAACATCGTCGAGGGCAACCTCGGCGGCGCCGCCAACGCCATCGAACGTATCATGGGCCTCACCATCCCCGTGATCATCGACCTCTTCCTCAGCATCCTCGGCCTCAGCGGCCTCCCCAAAAAGATCATGGGCGTGATCAAAAGAGTCGGCGGCAAGCTCAATGCCTTGATCGACAAGCTTGCTCTTGAAGGTGGTAGGCGTGATCAAGAAGATGTTTGGGAAGGGGAAGAAGGGGGGAGGGAAGAAGAAGGTGAAGGAGGATCCGAAGAAGGATGATAAGAACAAGCTGACGGCTGCTGATAAGCGAAAGCATGAGAAGTATGTCAACGAAATCGATAAAGCGCTGAACAAAAAACCGGAGCAGCAGCCTGAAAGTTACGAGGACTTCCATAAGCAGGAGGAGAAGAAGGCCAAGACATTGATCTCAAAGTACAATTCCAAGCTCACCAAGAAGGTGAATGGCAAGTCGATACGTACTTTCATCAAATTCACGCCTGTTGGTTCCGACAAAGCCGACAAGGATGTGGATTATGAGATCGAGATCAAGCCCAACACTACCTCTTTGAAGGGAAGTGCGAAGTTTGGGGATCCACCGATTCCAGCTTCTCCGAATATCAGCCCCGCCTTTGGTACTGGCCAATTCCACAGCCTGCGGTTAAGCAATTGGCATAAATCTAATCACCCCGCAGGTAGCCCAGCAAGCCAATATGGAGGGGATTTGCATGGTGCGGATGCCGTGCTACGGACATTGGGTGTACGATCCAAGTGGGTGGCCTTCCACGTCTTCAACGAGCATATCGGGGGGAAGGCAATGGACTCCAATCTCATTCCCACCCCTGCTGATGACAATAAGAGTTACCTTCGTGAATTGGAAACCCGACTTAAAAACCTTCACAAGAAGGATCATGTTATTTGGTTCGAGGCACAGGCTAGCTATCGTTCAGACGGGATGTTTGTCCAAAGCTACTCGGCCAAGGGCGGCAAGATGAAATACAAAAACAATAATTGGGAGCAGGACAAGAAGGGCATTAAGACGTGGGATGCCACAATCCGTGAGCCAGAAGCTAGGGTACTTAAATTAAATCTATTGCCTAATCTTAGCCGGGTCGCTCCGATATTGTTTAAGAAGGTCGTCGCTGATTCAAGCCTCTGGGAAAGTCTTATTCCAAAGCTTGAACCGGGGATGCCTTTCAGAAACAAGCAGGAAGTACTCGATTTTATTGATAACTTGCGCGGGATACCCGTGAGAACGAAGACTACATGGTCTAATCAAATTTCTTCGGCACAATTGAGTTTTGACTAGTTAGAAAAGTATATGATTGAAGCTACAATGACGAGATTCATCGAGATGGTCAGTGAACTCGAAACCAATCCCAAAATTTTCGTTGTGATTGGATTGGTCACGCAGGATGCATCGGAGGCCGAAGCTTCCGAACAATTTGCCAAACTTGGAGTGCAACCCTCCAAGGACTGTCTGGATTACTATTCGACGATTTCCGAGGTGTCGTTGTGGTGGATCCATATCGGTAATCCAAAATTTGACCGCGACAAATACGAAAAGGCACGCAAGGACTACTTGGAAAAAGGCAAAACTCCTGAATTCAGTATCATGGAGCACTGCGATGGCATGGTATCCATCGGCGCTGCTGAATTCATGGTCGATCCTTCTTTTGCATCTGCGCTGATTGAATCCCAAGCGTATCAAGCCTCCAATAAGAGCAATTCGTCCATCCTTCTTGACCAGAATTGCCCGACTCGGTATTTCGACGAATTCTCAAACGAAGGGGATAATATAGCAATCCAATTTGGATTGGATTCTACGGAACGTATTTTCCTCCCTACGGACGAGGCACAAGACTTTGAAAGTTCCAGGATCACCACCCTTTCCTCTTATTTGGAATTTTTGACCTGGTCCAAGGGCCTCAAATCTGCCCGCTACGATTTTTTTGTCCAGCAGAAGCCCGATGGTCCGCAGCAGGTCGAATTGATTGACAAGGCGTATTTCGATGCCTTGCCACCCATCAACATCAATGGATTGTATTGAGGCTGCAAAAGTTGCCAATGCCTGTTGACCTGACACCTCCTTTTGGGTAGAGCCAAGGAAGTGGCACGCAGTAATTACCGCTACGCATTGAAAAATGCCGAGGTCGTGATGCAATTGTACACCCACCGAAATCCGGGAAGGTGCTCAAGGAAAACAACGACGTCATCAAGGGTTGCAAATCATGTCGTGAGCGTAGCCGAAGGAACTCATCAAAAAACGGCAAGGAGGAGATCGACAAGTACGTGAGCAAGCTCTCGCCCAACCTTAAGTCGGCCGGCAAGAAGGCCGCCGAGGAGAAGATCTCCGACGAAGAGGAAGGAGTCCGCAAGAAATTCGATGAGCTCGACACCTTCATCAACGAAAAGCAAAAAGCCTTGGTCGACAAGCTTTGTGCGATGAAAGACAAGGCGATCGAACACATCGACAAGGTCGCCGAAAAGAACGTATCCGAGGCACGCAGGATCGAGGAGGCGCTGAGCGGTGCCTTGTCCCAGCTCATCGGCCTGATCGTGGCGGCCCTGCTCAAGTTTTTCAATTGGGCACTCGGGCTCTTTGGCTACGGCATGGAAAATCTCGAAGAGACCATCGTCCGCACCAAACGCACGCTGACCTTCATGGTCAAGCACCCCATCGACTTCATGGCCGGGCTGTTCCAAGCCGTCGGCATGGGCTTTACCCAATTTGGCGACAATATTCAAAAGCACCTCGTCAGCGGCCTTGTAATGTGGCTCACCGGCGGCATGCGTGAGGAGCCGATTCGCTTGCCTGACAAATGGGATTTGAAAGGCATCCTCTTTTTTATCATGGAGGTGCTTGGCCTCGGCTGGGCAAACCTGCGGAAGAAACTGGTCAAACACGTCGGCGAACAAGCAATGGGCTTGGCCGAGAAGGGCTTGGACATCGTGATGAAGTTGTTCACCGAGGGCCCCATTGCCATGTGGGAGGACATTCGCAACCAAGGCGAGGAGCTTAAGGGCGAGATTTTTGCTGCGGTACGCGAGATGATGATCATCGAAATCATCAAACAAGGCGTGATTTTCCTCCTCAGCCTCACCAATCCCGCCTCCGGCATCGTCAAGGCCATCAAGGCGATTTATGACTTCGTGATGTGGTTCTTCAACAACATCCACCGCATCATCGAGATGGTCAAGAAGGTCTTCGAAGCCTCCGCCAACATCGTCGAGGGCAACCTCGGCGGCGCCGCCAACGCCATCGAACGTATCATGGGCCTCACGATTCCCGTGATCATCGACCTTTTCCTCAGCATCCTCGGCCTCAGCGGCCTGCCCAAAAAAGTCATGGCCGTCATCAAAAGAGTCGGCGGCAAGCTCAATGCCTTGATCGACAAGCTGCTCTTGAAGGTGGTAGGCGTGATCAAAAAGATGTTTGGGAAGGGGAAGAAGGGGGGAGGGGCTGGCATGGGGGATCCAGAAAAGGATGTAGGTGGCTTAACAGCCAAGGATCACCAACTACATAAAAAGTATGTTAACGAGATTGAACAGAAGCTAAGCGCTGCTCCTGAAAAAGAAACCTCCGATTTTGAAGGTTTCTACGAATCGAAGAAAAATCTAGCCAAGAAGTTGGAGTCAACCTACAATGGCAAACTCACGAAAAAGGTAAAGGGGAAGAAGCTCAAAGCGACGATTAAAGTCGAAGCGAAAAGTGCAGCATCCAGGGATGATGAAATCAATTTTTCGATCAAAATCGCCCCAAACGATGCTCTTGGAGAGACCAAGGCAAAATTCAACGTTAAGAAGCCGAAGATAACTGTGGCTGATCCGATAAAAACGAAACATAAAGGGGCCTTGAAGTTTCAAGGAGGTTTTGCGGTTACAGCAATGGATGATTCAAAGAAGTCTGCCACCATACGTGGAGCGCTAAATGGAAAGGAAACTAGCCTAAAGCGTGCCTACAGTACGTATGGACAGAATAAGATGTGGGTAAAGTACAACCCAAATCCTTACAAGACTGGAGATGCATGGCTGAAAATTATGTCTAGAGACAGTTGGTCTAACTATCCAGATGCGCGCCAAACGCTGAATTATCGATATCATAACCAGTTTAGTAACCCTGCTGGGAAGCAATGGCACCACATCAGAGAGCAATCAATGGGAGGTAGCAACAATTTCCTTAACTTGGCCGTTGTTAATAAAGGTGCTCATGAGAAGATTTCTGCCTTTTATACGAGGACTGACGACCAGTATGGGCAAGAATTCAAAAACTTAAGAAAATACTTAAGCATGAAATCTCCAGCAGTTCAATGGACAAAAGGGAAAGAAGTGATAAGAGATCTTGGATATTCAATCAGTACCCAAGATAAAGGTCGTGGAAAATATCAAGAAATTACTTAATCCAAACTTAGGGGCACCTCATGGATATCCTGTATAAAGCGGTTCTTAAATTCCCCCGCGATGAGTCCTCTACGAAAAAGGCTGAGGAATTTGCGAAATCTTTTTTGAAAAGTAGAGACACCACTACTTGGTATTTCAACTTTAAAGACAAAACCGAACTCAACGCCGCTGTTTCATTTGTCCAAGGAACTCCATTGAAGCTGCCTTACCATTACCAATTCAACCTTTCAATTGCTGAGATTGAGAAATTTCCTGGCTTTGGGTTTCAAGTAGATGCATTTGACGACTTGTTTGCGGGTGGCAAAGTCAATTCAAAAAAAATGAAGTCGAAGTCTCTTGCCGCTGATTTCAAGACCAATGACATTTTTGCCAATGAAACTGGGATCCAATCCCTGAATTCTGGAGCCAAGGAAATTAGCTGGCGAGATTTTCAGGGATCAGATGGGGCGATCTATCATCGTTTGACGGTCAGGAAGGAAATGTTGGACCCGATGATTATTCCCCGTCCAATTGAAATAAGTGAATCCGCATATCAAAGGGGCTATTTTCATGTGGTCACTGATGGTTTGTCAGTAATTACAGAACGAAGTGCAAAGCAATTGGAGGAACATGGACTGCTAATTTCCAAGTCCTTTGAAGCCGAGGGGAAGATATACCCGAGGCAGCCCGTGAGATTGATTTCAGGACTGCTCTATGCCAAGCTCCTTTCAGAAAAGGTGTCTGGAATCACGAAAGACTTTTCTCCATTGTTTTTAAAGGAGAAACTTGTGGAGTTGGAGTTATTGACTTAGAATGGGGAATCATGTGCTTGGGGCTGGCCATCCGGCAAAATAATCTCCTCAAATCGATCTTGATCGGCCTGATCGTGGCGGCCCTCCTCAAGTTCTTCAATTGGGCACTCGGGCTCTTTGGCTACGGGATGGAAAATCTCGAAGAGACCATCGTCCGCACTAAACGCACGCTGACCTTCATGGTCAAGCACCCCATCGACTTCATGGCCGGGTTGTTCAAGCCGTCGGCATGGGCTTTACGCAGTTCGGGGACAACATTCAGAAGCACCTCGTGAGCGGCCTTGTAATGTGGCTCACCGGCGGCATGCGCGAGGAACCCATCCGCTTGCCCGACAAATGGGACCTAAAAGGCATCCTCTTTTTCATCATGGAGGTCCTCGGGCTTGGCTGGGCCAATCTCCGC
>JADKCL010000039.1 GCA_016718825.1 Bacteroidota bacterium
TGGCAGTATGCGATTGGTAATCAATCACGTACTTTCAGGTGACGACAAGCGGACAATCGCGGCAGGGCTTCGGGAAGTTGATAGTAATCTTTTGGATTGTCAAATATTCAATCGATGTTTAAGTTGTTAGATGCAAGCGGCCAGCAATTTTTGATTGTATAGTTGGCTAATTGCGCAGAAGCGCATTTCCATCGTGATCGTCAGGCCAAAAGACAAACGTGGTGTCGTTCATTTCAAATCAGGCATATTCTATGACAATGTAGATGCAGTGTTGTTTGATGGGCCATGCAATTTTTCTTATGGCTTTTGGAAAACCTTGAACGCATCAATGCCTTTCTCAGTTGGGAAAATAGCCGATCTAGCAGAATGATAGAGGAGCAACAAACGTACTTTGAAGAGATTTTTACTGGTCAGTCTAGGGACGTGGACTATTTGGACGTTTCAGAAGTTGAGGTTGCCGTTGCTACCTATTTTCCTCCGAAGTCGATTCACGATCTTCTGGCAATGAAAAAACCTTCTGGGCCAGAGAGCCATGGATTAACTACCCAGAAGAAACTAAGAGACTTACTGAAAAAATCACAGTTCGACTAGATGCAATTGACAAGAACCAAGATTCCCATCGCTCTCTGGACCTAGAGACTACCAGTTGCAAGCATATCAAGATTGGGTTGCAAATCGTAGAACAGGTATATTTGCAATGGCAACGGGTACAGGCAAGACAATTACTGCCTTGAATTGTCTGCTTGAGGAATATAGATTGTCCGGAACATTTTCGCCATAATTTGGTGCCAACAGTTGCGCTTCAAGACCAGTGGAGAAAGGAGTGCATGAAGTTTAACTTTCAAATGTTATCACAGTTAGCAGCAAAGAGAAATGGGATGCAAGTCTTTTCTTTTTTTCAATACGGCGTCGACAATCATTAATTCCTCCTTCATTGTCATTGCCACGTATGCCTCATTTGTAGGCGTTAAATTTCAAACTCATTTTACCTCACTACCCCTAGATACCCTGCTTATTGCGGATGAATTACATAACATTGGTGCTCCGAAGGTATCTGCGGTATTGAAATCGTGCCATTTGGAAAGACGAATTGGGCTTTCAGCGACACCTGAACGGCAATACGATGAGATTGGAAACGATACGATCCAAACATTTTTCGGCGATTCCCCTCCATACATCTGTTCATATTCGATGAAAAAATTGACAATGAATGGTTGTGTAAATACAAATATTTTCCTCATCTCGTCTACCTGAACGACGAGGCTTAAAGAATATTTCAGAATCTCAAGCAGCTTTTTAAGTATTTTGACTCAAAAACAGGCACCTAGAAAGGAATCTGGCGTAGAATTTCTTTTGCTGGCGAGGAAAAGAATCGTTCATAAAGCGCAAGTAAGTTGAGTGCCTTTGTTCAAATCGTTCACCACGAGTTCGAATTGAAGGGCAACCTCAAATATACCTTAGTGTACGTGCCCGAAGGTATTGAAGCCAATTATGAGGAAGATGACATCGATGCAGACAGCGAGGAGGATCTCCGTTTGATTGATGCCTACACTAGAGAGGTACCAATACTGATTTCACGGTGATGGTTAGCAGTTCACCTCGGGCTCCAAGGATAGAGGTCAACTCTGAAGGATTTTGAAAGCGGTAAGGTTCACGTCCTAACCTCAATGAAGTGCCTCGATGAAGGGGTAGATGTACCAAGATCTGAGTTAGCGATTTTCTGTTCAAGTACTGGCAACCCTCGTCAGTTTATTCAACGTAGGGGCAGGGTTCTCAGAATCCATAGGGACAAGCATTTCGCAACGATTCATGATCTCGTTGTTGTTCCTCGTTCAGAACGCGTAGATGAGACATTCGAAATGGAAAAATCTTTATTTAAGAAAGAATTGCAACGAGTATTCGATTTTTCTAAGCTCGCAATGAACCCAATGGATTCCTATTCGGAACTCAAAAGCGCACTTGGTCATTATGGGGAGCTTGGAGGATTTTGGTGTCGACGACAATTTTAATTAATAATGGCTAGAAAAGATGACATATTTAGAAATTTCATGCAGCATGAAATATTTCAGTCCAAATGGGATTTGCAAAGCCACCAACTCCCGAAAACTATTAATGAAGGATTGGTTTCTGAGATCCCAATTATTAGCACAATTGCGCTGATTGTTGATTCGTTAGAATCTTCAACGCCTGCAACTGAGAAGTTGCTTTATTCGCAAATCACGAACTACTTAACCGGTAAAATATGATATTTCGGCAAGTTGTCATCGAGAATTTCCTTTGTTATCATCGGATATCAACTTTTGACTTTTCCTCAGGACTTAATATTATCCTTGGAGACAACGGGGAAGGAAAAACCAAGTTCATTGAGGCCATGGATTGGCTTTTGAATGAACGTGATTGGGATCCTATTCTCCTGGCATCCGCAAAAGCCATTTCAGAACTTCAGGATGGTGGTGAGTTTAAGGTGGGAGTTCAAATAGTGGTTGAGCACCTTGATGAAACCCAGGGGCTCAAGATCATTTGTTGTAGCATTGAATTCCCAAGGTAATGTGCATTCTAAGGAATTATCTTTTGTTGGTTATTCGGAGAACATTTGAGGTGAAAGATCTAAGGTTTCTGGGAAGGAACTTTTGGAGGAGGTGTTTCCAAACCAAATTCGCGCATATTCTTTGTTTAAGGGAGAGACAGAATTGGATATATTTCGTAACAACGACAATGCCTTAGCTAATCTGATAAACCGGTTCTCCACCGTTAAACACTACGATAAGTATATAAGGATCGGCGAGGCTCTCAGGACACGAACTGAGGCCAATGTGAAAGAATCGACGAAACGCGATTCAAGCAACACCGCCAGATATAAAGCATTGGAAACTGAAATCTCACTTTTGCAATCGAAGAAGGGTCGCGTTGAAAAGGAAATTGACACTGCGCATCAGCAGCTGGAGTTGTTACTTGCTAATTTAGGAGGATGCGGAACGATACGTGAAAAATGCGCAAGAGCTTCAAAATATTAATGGTAGGATTTCAACCATCGAGAAAGACTTACTAACCACAAGATCTAGGCTGGACGATAATTTCACCATCCCTTTGTTGGATGAATTTTGGATTTTGGAGGGCTTCGAGCCTGTGCTTGATGAGTATATTTTGAAAGTGGAGAATGCTTACAACTTAAGGAGAAAAATCCAATCCGAATTTGATCGGGAAAAGGGAGTTCGAGAAGGTCAACGTATGGCGCACCTAGAATTGCTTAATAATGCAGTTCCGTTACCATTGACTGTACCATCCAAGGTGCACATGGAGGAAATGTTACAAGAAGAGATTTGTAAGGTGTGCAATAGGGAGGCAAAGAAAGGTACTGATGCCTACAACTTTATGTATCGACGACTGCAGGAATACTTCAAATCGCATTTGCCCATCCAAGATGATGAAGAGGTTGGAAGTTCCTTTTAAAGCAAATTACATAGATCGGCTTTTTGTAATGTCTTCGCGGCATGAGAATGATAAAGTCAAGCTTCGTGAAATTCCCGAAAAAGTTGCTGCAAGGTTTTCCTTCAACGAAGACCGTAGAAACGATATTGCGCGGCTTGAAGCTGCCCTTGGAAGTGGAAAAGAATGATCGCGATAGAATTGTTGGTAGGTCGATCGGAGAAAAAGATCTCGATCGTCTCTGAAGGACTATAATTCATGGCAGACCCAAAGATTGATTTTCAGAAGACTTCTAGGGATTTGAGGTTACATTGAATAGGTTAAATGCCGATATTAGAACCAGAACAGATGGAAATGGAGGCGATCGACAAAGTGTCAGCAAGTGCCTTTCTTGTAAAAACTAGGGATTTAATGAGGGTTATTGAAAAGGTTTTTAAGAAACAAAATATCGCATGTATGATGAGTTCATTTCTAGGTTGGAGGACATTAGTAATGAGTATTTTGCAAGAATGAACAAGGGGTTCTTCTGGCATTATTTTTCTGCAACGTGAGGAATTTAATGGGAGAACCTCGGTGGTGATTGAACTGCGTGAAAGAGATGAAAAGCTTCATAGGCCCAATCAGTCACTGTTGACTTCGATGCATATTTCAATTCTTTTGGAATCTCACAAATTGCCAAGGGTGATGAGGATGAATCATATCCGATTATATTTGATGCGCCGACTTCCTCCTTCGGAGAAGTCAAAACAGCATCATTCTGAATATTATTTCAGAGTCTGAAGGCAGATAATACTATTGACGAAAGAATTTTTGGGGAGAAATCTGACAGCGGTCTCTCGAAGTCAAGCCATCATTTGATGATGTCAAACGATCACGAGCTATATGGCTTCGTGTTAGCGACCATTCGATTCAAATGTGCTAAGCACCATTGCAACTGAAGTGATTGAAATTTGAAAAATATGGAAAGTTTATTTGATAAATGGAGTCTGAAAGTTCCAAAGTATCACAAAGCATTTCGCGGTCCTCTTTTTGAAGGAATTTCCCAAAAGGGAGGAGGATCCGAAAAGTCCAGAGTAGACTTGGGCAAGCATTTTGGTTCCAATTATGAATTATACATTTATGCATTCTTTCTAGGATTGTATTCTAACGAGTTTGTTCCGCTTGGGGATAAAGATCCAAAGGATGATTTTGGTCATCCTATACAGTTTTGGGGGAGTAAGGCTGGCAAATTAGATAGGCGTGATTTGTCAACCATTCAAGAATATTTATTTATCAGTTTGGTTGCAAAGTCAAACCTTGACCTTTTGTCCTTGGAACGGGGTGAAATTACGATTGATCAAGCTGTGGGGATTCTTATGTACACAATGGAAGCTTATGCAAATGGTGGCCTCACATTGATTAAAGAGGCTCATGAAGACAATTCAAGAGGGTTTATCCAACCTACTTTCTTTCTGAACCTGCTTAGGAAGCGGCAGAATATTCAATAGGGGCGATCACCGGCGCCATTTGTTGTTCAAAAGCCAGCCGAAACGCCCCGCCAATTTGCTGAATCCGCTGATGGGGCCCCAGCAACGGATAATAATACAAAATCCACTTCTCCATCAACAGCCCCAAGGGCATTTCCACCAACCCATCCACCACACGGATGTATGGCGAGTTGTCCTGCACGATGTCAATCACCCCCCGCAGCAAAGCAAACTTGTAGGTCGCGCTTTTGCTCTCCCGTTCGATGATTTTGTTGATGTTGAGGAAGGTGGCGGTGATGTCCATGTGTGAATGGGAATTTGGAATGACGCAGGGAAATTAGATGGAAAATTTGAGATCGACAATGGCTTCGAGGTGTATAGGAGCGGTGCCCGAGTCTGCAAGGATGCCATCGGCGGTGAAATGCATCCGATAGTCGTCTCCTTCGGATCTGAGCACCTCGGCTTCGATATTCTCGATCTTCCCGTAGTGGCCACGATAAAAGAGGCTGTTGTGGATCGGATCGAGATGGAAAGGGCTCGATGTTGGCAGCTGCCTGATCTTGCCCGGATAAAGCATCAAAGATTCGCCGCTCATGCGCGGGTGCATGACCAATCGCGGCGGATGCAAACGCGCGGGACCCAATTCAGGGTTTGGATGCAGGGCTTTTCCTGTCCGAATTGTGATTTTGATTTCCCCGATGTTTTCGCCGTGTTCGTCCTTGGCCGGCTCTTCGTCTTCCAATTCTGCATAAACAAACCAAAAGGAAAATTCGGCAAAGATGATCTCAAATGCCTCTTCTTGGCCATCGGCAAATTGGAGATAGAGGACGTTGTCTTGCTTCAATGTCGAATCAATGGATGAAATTGAAAGGTGAAGGTCGTGATTTTTTGGAGAAATGCGGAGCCTCTATTTCGCTGAATTTTCGATGTCGCCTAGGTCAATGGACAAGGTGGCGTCTATGGGCATGATAGGGAATGAATGTGAACGGATCTTGTGCGCATTACCGGGGCTGTGCGCAGCGAAGGTGACGGTGGTGTCCATGGGTGATTTGGCGGTGATCAAAGTGCCGGCTGGGACTGGTCCACGCTGGCAGGGGGTGAATTTGGGTAGAAGGAATGGATTTGGCAAATGGAGGTAGCGGTGATTTCTACAAGATCAGCGGCGGCTCTTTCGCTTCCACTTCGGGAACCTTTGGCTGATGCTGTTCATCGAAGGTAGCGCCGAGTTGCGGATAGACGATGCGGGCGATGTAACCCCAATGATGGTAATGGGGCAGCATCTCCACGGGAATGCGGGGTTTGAGAAAGGCGATGGCACGTTCCCGAAGGATTTCGCATTGCGCCAATTCCGCTTCGGACCATTTGCTGCCGGGCGATGGCGTCGCGTTGAAAATCAAGGTGATAATGGCGCAGACCAAGTCCCCGCGTTTCCTAGGATGCGTAAGCGGGTCATCGATCAATTTCTCCATCCACGGCAGATATTCTACGGAGGCAAGCAGAAGGTCTTCGTCTTGACTCGAAAAACAAACGTCGGTGTAACGGCTCCAAACCGTCAGGATTTCCTCGTCGATCGGTGGATGGTAATATTTGCAAGAAGCATAACGGTTGGCTCCGCAGGCAGGGCAGGGGAGTTGGCACAAAACACTTAAAGTATCTTCGAATGCGCCAAAAGCCCAAGGGAATTCCTGTTCTGACACCACGCCGCAAATGCAAGTCATCGTCGCCGTCAAAAAGGTCGTCCGTTCGGGAATCCTATACCGTGGCGGCGGGGGAGTCGGCGCAGCAGATTTGTTGGGCTTCTTGGGTGGTGTTGGTTTTTCTTTCATGGGGAATGCCTTCTGCGAATGTTGGAGCCCAAAGTTAATGTCTGCGAATGGGAATTTCAATTTTGGCGGTGGATTTGGCTGCCTTTGGGGTCGTAACCTAAACGATACGGTAATTAAGTAGCCATTCCGCCGTGATCAACGTTATGCTGAAATTGAGAGAAAATCTTACACGCTGTTGACTCAATTTCAGCGGCTTGCTTTGTTCGGTTTCTGGCTACTCAATTTCCGGTTGCTTCAGCTGCCGGATGTTGGTTGGCGTCCGTAACCTAAAGGATACGGTGATTAGCTTCGCTGATCTGAAGATTGAATAGCCATTCCGCCGTGATCACGTTGGTGCTGAAATTGAGAAAGAATCTTACCACGCTGTTGACTCAATTTCAGCGGCTTGCTTGTACAGCGTTCCTGGCTACTCAATTTCCGGTTGCTTCAGCTGCCGGGTTTTCCGCGTGTTTCATCCCCCCCCTCAAACACTCGCCCAATCCAGCCCTTCGTGGTATGTGCTCCGGAGGTCATCGAGGTACATTGGCATTTTTATGGCCTGATTGTTCTCGTTGTTGAATTCCTTTTCTGCTTCTTTCCAGCTTCCGATGAAGGTTGATCCAACCTTGTCGGCCGCAAACAGCGGTTGCATGGCTGCATGGAGACGTTTCATTTTCAGGCTGCTTGCAAGGAAGGAGATATAGCTGTTGACCAACGGTTGACCCAACGTTGGATTTTCGGGGGCATTGATCGCAAGCAGCAATTCCAGGAAATGGTCTTCGACATCGGTTTTGCGTTCCGGCCAATGCAAGGCAAATTGTTCCAAGGTTGCGAGGCCTGCGATGCGCGCAAATTCGTAGGCATCCCCATCCAAAATCAAGGCGTCGAAGGCGCTCAGATTCTGTTGCAACATCGGCGCAAGCCATTGCGGAACGTTTTGCTCGAGAATGTCGTCCAGCCAATGATTGAGGACATGTTCGGGTTGTGACAGGAAATCCAGTATCACGGGAATGCTCGCCACCGATTGGAAATGGCAGAGCAAAATGAAGGCATGCAGGCTGGAATAATTTTCATCTTTTAGGACGCTGAAGTAGTCAAATCGCACGACGGCATCGCGCAATACAAGTTCCAGATCCGCAATGAGCAAAGCACGGTCTTGGGCCAACAGGTCTTGCATCAGGTCATCCGGCAGCTGCATCGGGGCCGAATACAAGGCTTCGGTCACCGCCAAATGGAAACGTGGCGGCTCGGTGGTTTGGATTTCGAGGAACTTGGAGGATACGCGAAATCGACGGGCCATTTCCTCCGGACTTGCATTGTCTTCGTCGTCTTCATCCTCCTCATCGTCAAAGTCGCCATCGCCGAAGGGATCGTCGTTTTCATTCAACAGGTCATGGTCGCTGCTGTCGACCTGGATGCTTTTCATGGATGATCTCGGTCAACATCGCGATTTGATTGGCGTTGATGAGCGTCGGCAATCTGAAGGTAGCGGTCGATGGCGCTCCAAATCACAATGGCCACTGCTGACATGGAACGAGACCAAAAAGAGGGTCGATTCGTAGAGAAAAACCTCATAGGCATGAAACACATTGCGGTCGGGGAACAATTCGTCGAGTTCGAGCGAATCGTCCAAGCCAAAATAGGTCGGCAATTCTTCGTCGTGCGAAATGACGCGGCCGAGGTTGGCGACGACCGAAAAGATCGACGTCGGATGGTTTTCGATCATGGCCTCGAGGACCTCATCCATCTGATCTTCGTCTTCATACGAAAAGCATTCGGCCAACAACCATTGGAATCCCGCCACCGTAGGCCATTTCGCGATCGCCTGCCGAATGTCACGTTCCACAGGCCGCTTATTTTCAATCGCTTGGCGGTACAGCTTGGAAAACTCAGCCCCCGACTTCTTGTCAAACTCCGGATGTTCGGTCCAATAATGGTTATTCGCAGTGATGGTATAGGGAAATTCGGAGAATGCGTTTTTGTTCCAATTCATGGCGCAAGGATAAGCAGGGGTGGATTGTCGGTCAAATTCGGGTTTTCAACGGATGTGGGGAAGGGGGGGGCGTTGGTGCCCGCAGCATAGGTTTTGACCATCCACAGTATAGGTTTTGCGACGATCCACAAATTAGGTTTTGCCAACTCTCCCCACAACGCGGTGTGATGAGTTGGCAAAGCCGCCACTGACTACGATGCTGATCCGTAATTGCTTTGCCAACTCAAACACCATCCGCTGAGTGAGTTGGCAAAGCGCACTGTCAGGCAAGGGTAGGTTTTGCCAACTCCCCGGCACGCGGTGTGATGAGTTGGCAAAGCCGCCACTGACCACTATGCTGATCCGTAATTGCTTTGCCAACTCAAACACCATCCGGCGAGTGAGTTGGCAAAGCGCACTGTCACGATCCACAAACTAGGTTTTGCCAACTCCCCGGCACGCGGTGTGATGAGTTGGCAAAGCCGCCACTGACCACTGTGCTGATCCGTAATTGCTTTGCCAACTCAAACACCATCCTCCGAGTGAGTTGGCAAAGCGCACTGTCAGGCAAGGGTAGGTTTTGCCAACTCTCTCCAGCACGCGGTGTGATGAGTTGGCAAAGCCGCCACTGACCACGGTGCTGATCCACAATTGCTTTGCCAACTCAAACACCATCCGCCGAATGAGTTGGCAAAGCGCACTGCCAGCCAAGGGTAGGTTTTGCCAACTCTCCCCGGCACACGGTGTGATGAGTTGGCAAAGCCGCCACTGACAAATAGTGCTGATCCGTAATTGCTTTGCCAACTCAAACACCATCCGGCGAGTGAGTTGGCAAAGCGCACTGGCAGGCAAGGGTAGGTTTTGCCAACTCCTCCAGCACGCGGTGTGATGAGTTGGCAAAGCCGCCACTGACCACGGTGCTGATCCACAATTGCTTTGCCAACTCAAACACCATCCGCCGAGTGAGTTGGCAAAGCGCACAGTCACCATCCACCGAGTGAGTTGGCAAAGCGCACCGCCATCCTCCGCTTGGCATATCGCCAACAACGCATCGATATTTTGACATTCCATCCACAATCACCTACCTTTGTTTTTCATCCTCAATCGAATTCTCAATGACATTTCCGCGCGTTCTCTCCTTGTTTGTTTGCCTCTTGCTTTTCGGTACGCATCTCCACGCCCAGACCTTCGATTGGGTAGTACAAACGGGCAATAGCCTCTACGAGGAGGCCAAGGCGGTGGACGTCGATCCATCCGGTAATGTCGTCAGTGTGGGCTACTTTAGTGGTACGATGGATGCCAACCCGGGCGCCGGCACGCTGAATCTTGTGAGCAATGGCGCCCAAGATATTTTTATCCAAAAACTCGGCCCCAATGGCCAACTGCTTTGGGCAAAAAAGATCGGAGGCACTACGTATGACTCGGCCAATGATGTGGTGACCAACACCATGGGCGAAGTTTATGTCACCGGCGTTTACACAAATACCGTCGATTTTGACCCCAGCTTTTCTACCCACCTCGAGACCACCGACGGGAACGTAGGGGCCTTCGTATTGAAATTGGATCCGAATGGAAATTTCCTCTGGGTCTGCGCTTTCGGTGGAACCGCCTCCTCTGGACAAGGCCGATCCATCACACTTGACGAAAATGAAAATCCGGTGGTGATTGGAGTCTGGGGCGGTACAGTTGATTTTGATCCGCTATTGGGAACACAATTTGAAACGCTCCCAAACAGCGGCAATATATTTATGGTCAAGCTTGCTGCAAACTTTGGCGTTTACCAATGGCACCGAGTCTGGGCGGGAAATCAATTTTTGTATCCAACTGGTGTGGATGTCGATGCTGCGGGGAATGTCTTGTTAACTGCTTATTATTCAGGAAATACAGACGTGGATCCTGGTAGTGGAACATTTATCATTCCCGATGGCGGGGTTGACTTGGACTTTTTTGTATTGAAGCTCAATTCGGGGGGTAATTTCCAATGGGCGAAAAACATTGGCGGACCCAATGGGGGCGGCAGTCCCACTGAAGTGCGGGCGGATCCATGGGGGAATATCGTCTTGGCCGGTACATTTCAGGATACGGTGGATTTTGACCCAGGCACCGGTACGACTACGAGAATTACAATCGCCGGCTCGCAGGACATTTTTGTGCTTCGCTTGTCTCCGAATGGGGATTTTCGCTGGGTGGCGACGATGGGAGGGGCCATCGCCGAAGACCTTGCGAAGTCAATGGATGTCGACAATCTCGGCAATATTTATTCGACGGGATATTACATCGGTACGGTGGATTTTGATCCGGGCGTCGGTGTATTCAATCTTTATTCGGCACCGAGTCCGTTGATTGGTTCGGCATTTATCCAGAAGCTGGATAGCAGTGGCGTTTTCGTTTGGGCAGGTGCATTGGAGGGTCCGGGAGGATCGTTGAATGGAAATGCGATCGCTTTGGGGCCTGACAAGAGCATCCATGTACTCGGATTTTTCACAGGAGAGGTGGACTTTGACCCTGGCGTCGGCGTCCAAAACCTGACGAGCCTGCCGGGTGTCAATCAATACGACATGTTCCTTGTCAAGCTGTCGCAGTGTACCGGGCTGAATACATTTTCGACGGTGACCGACACTGCCTGCTTCAGCTATACCCTGAATGGCCAAACCTATACGAATTCGGGAACCTACAATCAGATCATTGGAAACCACGTCGGCTGTGATTCCACGATTTCACTCTTTTTGACCATTCGTCAGCCGACCTTCGGGACCTTGAGTACCACACAATGCGGTCCCTACACGATCAACGGCCAAACGTACACGAGTTCGGGGACCTATGTGCAGACCCTGACGAATGCAAACGGCTGCGATTCGACATTGACCATCAGCCTGCTGATCAACCAAAATACCAGTGCCAGCCAATCTGCCACCGCTTGTGGCGCCTACTTTTGGCCCGCGAATGGCCAAACCTATACCACAAGCGGCCCCAAAACGGCGACATTGACCAATTCGCAAGGCTGTGATTCCGTCATTACCTTGAACCTTACCATCAACCAACCCACAAGCGCGACGCTGACGCAATCCGCCTGCACAAGCTTCACGCTCAACGGGCAGACGTACACATCCGCGGGTACGTACACGCAGACGCTCACGAACGCGGCAGGTTGTGACAGTACGCTCATCCTCACCCTCACCCTTGTACCCGTATCTGCGGGTGTCACAGTCAACGGCGGCACGCTCACCGCTTCGCCCAGCGGATTGACCTACCAATGGATTGACTGTGGCAATGGCAATACGCCCGTCTCCGGTGCAAATATGGAAACCTTCACCGCAACAAGTTCGGGCAGCTACGCCGTGGTCGTCAGCAACGGCACCTGCACCGACACAAGCACCTGCGAGACTGTCGTCGGATTGCCGGATTGCGGATTTTGCAGCGCAATCAGTGTTTATCCCAATCCATTCGCAGACAAACTCACCCTGCAATTGCCAAATTTGATCGAGGGATTGGAGCTGCAGTTGTTGGACGCACAGGGGCGGCTTGTCCGCAGGATGTCCGTCGAGACGCAGGTCACCGAAATCAGTCTGATCGAGCTTGCGAGCGGGGTTTACATGATGCGATTGCTGGGTGATGGCAGGCAAGTTGCCTTGCGGGTGGTGAAGGAGTGAGGCTACGGATTGTCACGTTGCAAAATGGATGCTTTGCCAACTCACACACCATCCTCCGAGTGAGTTGGCAAAGCGCACCGAAAACCAGGCGTAGGTTTTGCCAACTCTCCCCGCCACGCGGTGTGATGAGTTGGCAAAGCCGCCACTGACCACTGCGATGATCGGTAATTGCTTTGCCAACTCAAACATCCTCCGCCGAGTGAGTTGGCAAGGGGGACTGTCAGCCAAGGGTAGGTTTTGCCAACTCTCCCCGCCACGCGGTGTGATGAGTTGGCAAAGCCGCCACTGACCACCATGCTGATCCGTAATTGCTTTGCCAACTCACACACCATCCTCTGAGTGAGTTGGCAAAGCGCACCGACAAGTAAAAATAGGTTTTGCCAACTCTCCCCGGCGCGCGATGTGATGAGTTGGCAAAGCCGCCACAGACAAATAGGATGTATACATTGGCCCGTCTTTCCCCAGCGGGGTCGCGTCTAGGTAGCCTCGATCAGAAACGATTTCTATCCGTGTGTCTGTTTTCGGCCGCGCCGAAAACAGAACAAAGGGGATTATTCAACGGCTTGCCGTGGGCTACCTGGACGGGGCTCCTCCGGAGCGTGGCACGGCATTCGCATTTCTCGTAGGTTTGACCGTCAAATACCGATGCTACCATCAACGAATAACCCGTTGCAGAACCCCACCTTATTCCCCGCTCCACATCGCCTTGATTTTCAAAATTCCCTCCCTAAATTGAGCCTGCTTGGAAAATGGGTTTTCAAGTGGAGGATTTCGGGGAACCCGGATTTTGAAAAACAGGATTGGAACAATGGGCAACAAGGTGGAAAAAAGGGCCTTTCTGATTGGCAACGGCATCAACCGGGCGATTCCCAACGATGTGCAGTCATGGAGCGAATTGCTGAAATCACTCGCCAAGGCGATCGGTACGCCCGTGGATCTCTCCAATGAACTCAAGCCGTTTCCATTGTTATTCGAGGAAATCCTGTTCAAAACCAAGGGCGACTACGACGACAACCTGAAGATGATCAAGGGGAAAATCGCGGATGCCTTCCGCAATACGCCGGCGACGCACCTGCACAAGGCCGTGATCGCCACGGGCGTGCGCCATATCCTCACCACCAACTACGATTACGCCTTCGAAAAGGCCATCGATCCTGCGTTTTCCAACGAATCCGGGCAACGGGAGGTGAGTACCTACGAAACCCTGAACAGCATCAAACGCAGGACCATTTTCCAGCAGCCGGAGCTTTCCATTTGGCACATGCACGGCGAAATCCACGACAACAAACGCTTCGAATCCATCCGCAATTTTCCGTCAAAGTCGATCATGATCGGCTATGAACACTACTCGCAATACATCGGCGAAATGCAAAAGTACCTGCGTGGCGAAGTGACCAAAAGTTCGGTGGGACTCTTTGACCGCATGGCCAAAAAGGACTTTCAGGAGGAATCATGGATCGACCTGTTCTTCACCCATGATTTGGCCATCGCGGGCTTGTCCTTCGACTTTTCCGAGCACCATTTGTGGTGGCTGATCAATTACCGGGCCAAGCAAAAGCGCCGGAAGAAAGGGCAGATCAAGAATCGAATTCGGTACTACTACGCCGTCTTGCCGGAAGCCGATCCCAATGACCTCAACGAATTCGCCTCCCGGCTCTCCCGCAAAAAGGCCAATGCTGCAAAGACCGACCTGTTCCGCTCCCTCGACGTGGAACCGGTGCCGATTGCTTGCAGCAGCTACGAGGATTATTATCTGAAAATGTTGGAAGCCGACGCCACCGCCGTTTCCTAATTCCCCTGCAATGCGCTAACTTCGTGGCGTTTAGAACCACCGGTTTATGCGCTACCTTGTACTTTTTTCCTTGCTGAGTCTGGCATCGTTGAGCTTCGGGCAGAATGTCGGCATCGGCATTTCGACCCCGCAGTCCAAGCTGCATGTCAAGCCCAACAACGCTGCTGCCCTTCAAATCGATCCGTTTGGTCCGGCGGCAGGGCAGACGGCTGATCTGCGTTTCCTTGAACCCACAGGCGCAGGCACGAACTTCGTCGGCTTCAAAGCTCCGGATGTCATTCCCGCGAATGTCGTTTGGGTACTGCGCCTGCAGATGGTGCGGGTACGCAGGTGCTTTCGACGGACGGTGCAGGTAACTTGTACTGGCAGCCATTGCCGGGGGTGGGTAGCACGACTACGGTTGCGGGGCATTGTTATACCTGTGATGGTTTCTAGAGCAGAATTCTCATAATTTATAGAATCGGCCTTGGGGTTGAATTCAGGGTTTTGAGCGAATAGAGTTAAAGCCTCTGATTTGAAGAATAATCGAATGAAGAATCTAATTGTACTTTTTGCATTCGTGTTGGTGACGGGATGCGTTTTTGGGCAAGGCAATTTGCAATTCAACCAAGCCTTCAAGATCGACCTCGTCGGGACGCAGTCGGTTGGAGTGGGATCCAACTACCATCAAGTCAACATTCAGACATTCAACATCCCGGTCGGCAAAGTCTGGAAAATTGAAAGCACGAATGCCAACATTACGAAAGGTCAATACACGACCTCGACCTATGCGGCCTTGTTTAATTGGGCTGGAACACCCGTAATCTACATGGACGACGTGATCATTTATTCGTCGGTGACGAGTACAACACTCACTGTGCCCCACCAAATCTATTGGTTGCCAGCGGGCACGCATACCTTTTCGTTGTGGTTGCCGACCGTGAGTTCGCCGGTGCCTTATTCCTATACCGGATCGATCACGGGGATTGAGTTTAATATTGTGCCGTAGCCACATCCGCCTGATCGGAAAGGGGAGATCGGCGGGGGGCGGGGGGGGGGGCCCGGGGCCGGGCGGGGGGGGGGCCGGGGGCGGGGGCGGGGGCGGGCCGGGGGGGGGGGGGGGCGGCGGGGGGGGGGGCGGGGGGGGGGGGGGGGGGGGGGGGGGGGGGGGGGGGGGGGGGGGGGGGGGGGGGGGGGGGGGGGGGGGGGGGGGGGGGGGGGGGGGGGGGGGGGGGGGGGGGGGGGGGGGGGGGGGGGGGGGGGGGGGGGGGGGGGGGGGGGGGGGGTTTGCCAACTCCCGGTCGAGAACCTTGGCAAAGCCGCCACTGACAACCATGCTGATTCGTAATTGCTTTACCAACGCAAACATCCTCCGCCGAGTGAGTTGGCAAAGCGCACCGTCAATCCGCAAATTAGGTTTTGCCAACTCCCCGGTCCCGAGGATTGGGAAGTTTGCAAAGCCGCCACAGACAACAATGCTGATCCGTAATTGCTTTGCCAACTCACAAACCATCCGCCGAGTGAGTTGGCAAAGCGCACCGTCATCCGCAAATTAGGTTTTGGCAACTCCCCGGACGCGGGTCATGAGTTGGCAAAGCCGCCACAGACCAAGATGCTGATCCGTAATTGCTTTGCCAACTCAAACATCCTCCGCCGAGTGAGTTGGCAAAGCGCACCGACAATCTAAACGCACCGACGTCGAGGATTTGTTCACATTCAATTGGTTCCGAGGAAGAATATTGGTAAGATTGTTAAGGGACTTGCCCTATGGGCAAGCAATCATTGTTATTTGCATGCATACATGCAAAAATGCTGCCATCCGGATATGGCTGTCAGTGCGCTCTTTCGTAGTATTCAGCTTAAGAATCATTCAACTGTTAAGGAAAAGAAGATGAAAAAAGTGTTACAACCACTGTTGGTCGGGTCGATGATTGTCGTTTCGTTCTTGGGGGCGAATGTCGCTTTCGGTCAAAAAACGAATACTGATCCGGCATCACGTCCGCAAATGGCGTCAACCACAAGGCACGGTGGCGACAGCGTTCACCGCAAGGGGATCGTGAACTTGTCAGAAATTGCATTCGAAGGTCAAACTACCCGCCACGGTGGTGACAGCGTGCACCGCAAGGGGATAGCCAACCTTTCAGAAATTGCATTCGAAGGTCAAACTACCCGCCACGGTGGTGACAGCGTTCACCGCAAGGGGATCGTCAACCTTTCAGAAATTGCATTCGAAGGTCAAACTACCCGCCACGGTGGTGACAGCGTTCACCGTAAGGGGATCGTGAACTTGTCAGAAATTGCATTCGAAGGTCAAACTACCCGCCACGGTGGTGACAGCGTGCACCGCAAGGGGATCGTCAACCTTTCAGAAATTGCATTCGAAGGTCAAACTACCCGCCACGGTGGCGACAGCGTGCACCGCAAGGGGATCGTCAACCTTTCAGAAATTGCATTCGAAGGTCAAACTACCCGCCACGGTGGTGACAGCGTTCACCGCAAGGGGATCGTCAACCTTTCAGAAATTGCATTCGAAGGAGAAACTACCCGCCACGGTGGTGACAGCGTTCACCGTAAGGGGATCGTCAATCTTTCAGAAATTGCATTCGAAGGTCAAACTACCCGCCACGGTGGCGACAGCGTTCACCGCAAGGGGATTGTGAACGAGAATGCGTCGGATTTGATCGATCAAACAGTAAGAAAATCCGATCGCTCACTACTGCAAAATGCCATTGTCCAAGAAGTCGAAATGACCGCTGCGCCCAATCCATTTGCTGCACAAACTGCCGTTACGATTGCAGTCGCTTCCAATGCCGCGGTGAATTTGGAAGTGTACAATCTTCAAGGAATGCGTGTTGCCACTTTGTTTGAAGGAAACCTCAGTGCCAACCTGCGCCAAACAGTCATTTTGGATGGTGAATCGATGGCCAACGGCATTTATTTCGCCCGCTTGACCACCAATACTGGAATTGTAAAGCAGCAGAAGCTCGTCTTGCAGCGTTGATCTACTGTATTAAAAGGTCAAAAGCGCGGATGCCTCTTATGGGCCTCCGCGCTTTTTCATTTGGATTAGCTGTTCGTACTGTGCTTCCGGAGCAAAACATCACAATGGCCTTTTGCGGAATTGCTGTATCATAGATGCTTTGCCAACTCAAACACCATCCGGGGGGGGTTTTGCACTCCGCGGAAGTGTGAGTTGGCAAAGCCGCATGACCATGGTTGATCCGTAATTGCTTTGCAACTAGAGGTTGGCAAAGCGCACCGACAATCCACAAATTAGGTTTTGCCAACTCCCCGGAACGCGGTGTGTTGAGTTGGCAAAGCCGTCACTGACCACGATACTGAAATCCAGATGCTTTGCCAACTCAAACACCATCCTCTGAGTGAGTTGGCAAAGCGCACCATTCAGTAACCGCAACGGCTAAATTCAACACAACCCCCAATTCCGAAAATTCTGCGAATTCTGTAAATTCTGATCCAGAAATTACTCCACCACAAACTTCATCATCTGCACTTTCCCATCGCCCTCAAGCTTCAGGCCATAAACACCTGCGGCCAATTGATTGGTCGGTAGGGTCGCTGCCATGCCATTCGTATGTTGTCCTTTGAGCAATTCCCGGCCGTCGCCCATGCCGTAAATGGTCCAATTCAGTGCATTTCCCGTAACCAATTGCAGTTGCAATTCGCCGCCGCGCCGCACCGGATTGGGGCTCAGACCGATGGCCAAGGCATGGGCACCGGCAAATTGCACTTCGCGGATTTCTGAAAAACTCGCTACGCCATCGGCACCAACCATCCGCACGCGGTACCAATTGCTGCCTTCGCGGGGATCGGCATGTGGCCATGTATAGGATTCGCCATTTTCTGTGCCTTTGGCCGCCACGTTGCCGACGGTGTTGAAGTCATTTCCGTTCAGGCTATGCTGCAATTCGAAGTGGGAGACACCCTCTTCCGAACTCGTGGCCCAAGCGAGTTGCACGGAATTGTCCAACGGTTGGGCTTCGAAGTTGAGCAAGTTCCCGTCCAAAATCACGCCGCCCCAAGTCAGGAAAACGGCCCAAACATGGTTGTCGCTGCCGCCACCGCAATGGTTGAAGGTCACCGGAATCGAATTGGTGCTTCCGGGAATCACGCCTTGGATATTGCTCAAGGCATCCGTCAAAAGGATGGCCTGATTGGCGTTGTCGTCGTTGTAACCCGTGAGCACGTTGTTGTAATATTGAAATGCGCCCATGCAGCCCCATTGCGAGGAAGCGTTGAAGTCTTGACCGCCAAATGAGCCAATGTTCGTTCCATTCACCACCACCTGTTCGCAGTCGGAGCCTGTCGTTGCATAGCCGCCAAGGATGGCAAATCCCACAGGCTGACTGTTGTTGACGGCCTGCGTGGTGTTGAGGGTCCAGGAAAATGAACTCACTTGCAGCGTGACCGTGTTCAAATAAATTGCCGAATTGATCGCAGGCAGGCCCGCATTGTTGAAGGCGATGTAGAGGTAAAATTCGGGGAATTTGTCGGAGACTGTATTGCTTTGGACGGGAACGGCAATGGTATAGGCGGAGGTTGCGGCACTGATCGAAGCCGTAACGTCAATCGCATGCACGGCCGAATTTCCTCCATAAAGCGTGTTGAATCCCGTCGTGACGATATTTCCGGCGTTGAACGTAAAAGGGGTTCCGTTGAGTGTCACGGTGAGATTGGGCGCATTTCCAACCCTGCCGGCAATAAGATACGCCTGGCGAATGGTACTTCCCGGAGGAATCGTCACGTTAAAACTGCCCGAACCACTCGGTACGGTTGCCCCATTGGAATAGCCGCCGGTTACGACCCCGCCATTGAAGGTGCTTTCATACAATTTGAATTGTGCGAAGGCATTCGAAGTGAGGAAAATAAGAAAAAGGAGCAAGATGGGTGTAACTTTCCAACGCATAGGCGATTCTTAGAAGGACGATTCAGTAAAATTAGCGAAAATCGCAGAATGAAAATGCAAGCGTTCGGAAGAAGGGTGAATTTGCGCGGTAACAATTGGAAAATGCACGTTTTGATGGCGATGCTGCTGATTTTCAGTGAAGCATTGCTGGGACAAGCGGAGCAGGGGGCAAATGAAATACGTGCAGCAAGGTCGGTGGCGGAATGGAGCGAATACGTGCAGGCCGTTGGTAAACAGGATCCTAAACCTTGGATTGCGGAAGTCAATCATGAGACGGACAGCCTGTTGCGTGATTTTTCTGACCTTGGCACACAACTATCCAAGGAGGATTGGGAAGCGTTTTTGGCCTCCCGGAAGTCAGGATTATTGGAGTATGCGACGGCAGTTCGGATATTCGGAAGCGAGGAAATTGGATCGATCGTGGGTGCAATCGCCGATTCGGTAAACGTTATTTGGGAATTTACAGAAGGGGAGAAGGTAGCGAATGGCATCGACATGGTGCTGCTGAATCCTGATGAAATGAGTTGGGAATCAAGGGTTTATTATTTCCAAAACGGATGCTACCTCGGTGCGCAGAATGTTTATCATAAATACGGCATCCGTGGCGGCAAATTTGCAGATACAAAGGGCGTGTCAGGTGCGTTTCACCTTGTCAATCAAGGGAGTGGAACTGGAATCTGGCAACATTCGTGGCTATTTTACACGGCTGTCAATGGCCATTTGGTTCCTGCGGGTGCTTTGTTGGAAGAGGTCAATTTGGCGAATCCTTGCGTCTACAACCGGCAATTGGAAAGCAAAATTGTAAGCTACAATCCGCTGACGGTGCGCTACGAGTGGACCATCGAATTGGGCTACCGCTACCGGGGAAATCAACCGACCTTCAAGGGAAAAGCGGATGTTGTTTACACTGCGAATCTCGAAACGGGTGTAATGGAACCCCAATTTAAATCTTCCAATCTCAATACAGAAAAGCTATTGGCCTTTGACTTGGGCGCATCCAAGAAGCTGTTTCTCCACGCCTGGAACAAAGAATTGTTGGCCATTCTGAAAGGAAAAGACAGCATCAAACGGAAAGCCGTGATCGAGTATTTGGAGGATGAATATTCGGAGTAGGAGTTCGGCCACGAAGACACAAAGACACGAAGCCCCGCCCCCCCAAATTCGCAACGAAGGCACAAAGAAATGAACGCTGCTAATTTTTCAACTCTCCACTCTCATCTCTCAACTCTCCACTAAACAATTCCCACTTGTTACTTCTCACTTATCACTTTTAGCTTTTCACTTCCAAGTAATGATCACTTTCCCCATCGACTTGCGCTGCTCGACATATTCATGCGCTGCTGTCAATTCGGTGGAGGCGAATACTTTGCCGACTGTGGGTTTGAGCCAGCCTTCGGCTGCGCCTCGGAGTGAGCCTTGCAAGCAATGCTGCAAGACATCGGGACGATGGTCTGCCACCCGCAACATGTTGCAGCCGATGATGCCCCGGCTTTCCATCAGCAAAAACGCCGCAAAGTAGCGGCCAAAGCCAAACAGCGTCCCGATATCGGCGAAAATGCCGCGGCCTTCTCGGCTTGCCGAACCCATGCCGACAATGCGGCCGCCTTTGCCCAGCAATTGGAAACCGCGTTTGAATTGTTTGCCACCCAAGCTGTCATACACCAAGTCCACGCCGGCTTTGCCGCGGAGCTGCTGAATCTTCGTGAAAAAGTCCTCCTCGTTGTAGTTGATCGGGTGATCGACACCCAAGGAACGCAAATACTCCAATTTCGCGGCGCTGCCTGCGGTGCCATAGACAATGGCGCCGCGGTGTTTGGCGATTTGCACCAAGGCCGTTCCGACGCCGCCTGCGGCCGCTTGGATCAAGACATGATCGCCCGGCAAAATGCGGGTGGCATATTCGGCGCAGTACCACGCCGTCGAATATTGCACCATCAAGGCCAAAGCAATCCCGACCTCCATGTCCTCCGGAATGGGTACCACCCCTGCAACCGGCGCCACGACTTTCGTTGCATATCCGCCAAAACGGGTAAAACACGCTACGCGCATGCCGACTTTAAGATGTTCGCAGCCTTCGCCCACTTCGGTAATCCGTCCTGCCGCTTCGTAGCCGATCACACATGGCGTCGGCGGACATTCCTTGTACATGCCCTTGCGCGCGACGACGTCGGCGTAATTGATGCCAAAGGCTTCGGTTTCGACGACGACGGTTCCTTTGCTCGCCCGCGGATCAGGTTGTTCCTTGAATTCAAAGGCAGTAGCGGCGGAACCGAATTTCTGGAGGACAAATGCTTTCATGCGGTGACTCTTAATTGAGGGCACAAGATACAGCCAAAAGCAAGAATTCGAAGAGCCTATCAAAACGAACCCAAAATCTCCGTACTTTTCACTCCCCGATCGCGCCGGAACTTCATTTTCAATTAGCTTCGCTGAACTTCGTTTTTTAATTAGCTTCGCTGAACCCTGCGGGTTTGGCTTCGCCGATCTTCGATTCTCAATTCTCAATTCTCAATTCAATGTTGCATTTCGACCTCAGGCGTAAAGTCGGTAATCCAACGAAATGCCATGCGTGCCGTGGACTTTGGCAAGCGTGTGTTGCTCATCGAAAAGGACAAACTCGGTGGCGCAGGCTTGCACAATGGCGCGCTCAGTTCCAAGACGTTTTGGGAAATTTCGCAGGATTTGGCACGTTGGCGCAAGCAGAATGCGCACTTCGGCTTGCCGGGCGTGCAGGTGCCTTTTGCAGACATTGTCGCCCAGGTCAATGTCGCCGTCAATGAACGAATGGCGCAACTTGACCGTCACATCGAGGGCTGCAATTCCTGTGCATTGCATGCCGACATCCACTACGTCAAGGGCCAAGCCATTTTGGAATCCAACCATCATATCCGCGTGGATTCCGAGCAGGGGCCGCAACATTTCGAGGCCGAATTTGTGATTTTGGCAACGGGAAGCCGGCCGCGGCTGCTTCCCCATATTCAAGTGGATGAACAGATCATCCTCAGCAGCGATGGCGTTGGCAATCTCAAGGATTACCCGGAAAGTATCGTGGTTTTGGGGGCAGGCGTGATCGGCTGCGAATTTGCCACGATTTTTGCCTCCTTCGGCCGAACGAAAGTGTACCTCATCGACAAAGCCGACCGGATTTTGCCCTTCGAAGATGCCGATATCGTGACCATCGTGGAGAAAAATCTGGAGGCGAATGGCGCAACGATCCACCGTCATGCGAGTTTGCTGCGAATGGAAATCAAGAATGGCCGCGTCGAATACGAATTGCGGTATTCCGATGGCCGACAAGAAATTTTCAACGTCGAAAAGGCCCTGATTTCGGTCGGGCGCGAGCCCAATACCGAAGGCCTTGGCCTTGAAAATACCGACGTCCAATTGACAGACCGCGGCCATATCCTCGAAATGTCCAAAGATACCCGCACGACCGCAGCCAATATCTTTGCCGTCGGCGACATCACCGCCGACATCGCCCTCGTCAACGTTGGCGAATTGGAAGGCAGATTTGCGGTCGAAACCATGTTTGGCTACGCCCACAAGGCGCTTTGCTACGACAACATTTCGACGATCATGTTTTTGGAGCCCGAAGTCGCGGGCGTGGGCATGAACGAAATTCAAGCGCAGTGCGCCGGACTTTGTTACCGTGTGGCGACTTGGAATTACGACTGCATTCCACGGGCGATCGCGATGCGGCAAACGGAGGGATTTTTCAAAATTCTGGTGACCGACGATGCAGAAATGCGCATTTTGGGCATGCGGGCGATCGGGCAGGATGCGAGCAGCGCCATCCAAGCCGTGGCCCTGCTCATCTGCATGGGCAAGGGCATCCACGAACTCGCAGAGATGGTGCATCCGCATCCAAGCATCACCGAGGGTGTGCAAGAATGCGTGCGCATGTTGCTCGGAAAAAGCATCTTCAAGCCGCAGGCATTCAGCCAATTGAAATGCCAACGGTGGGAGGGAGGATGTTATTCTGAAGCCTGATGGTTTCAGAAACTATTGCAACATCACACGGCTCGACCAAGTCGTTTCTCCGGCTACCATTCGCAGCGCATACATCCCGCGGGGCAACCCTGCAGTTGTCACGGAAATTTGGTTGATGCCCGACTGAATCGCATTCGAAGTTGCATACACCAATTTTCCGGTCAGGTCATATAGTTCGATCACGCCCACGGCATCGGCTGTCGCTTCAAAACGAACGTTGAAGTTGCCATTGTTGGGATTCGGAAATACGCCCAATTCCATCTGAAGCGCATCTTCGGTACCCGAAAGCGTACAAGTCATGCCTTCGCGTTCGCACCAACGGCCCATGAATTCCTGGTAATATTGGTTGGCAAGGATCAAATTGTGGACAATGACCGTGTTTTCGTCGTTTTTGTTGTTGCCATTGTTGCTCCAATTATGCGAACCGGTAAGCACCAAAGGATCACTCTGGAAATCGCTTTGATCCACGATCAGGTATTTCTGATGCAGCAGCCAACTGTGTTTGTACAAAGCAAGGTTCGAAAGCATGGTCGGTTTCAAGATGCCATAAGGAATGGCAGACGACGAGGAATCGTCAATCAAACCCTTGCTGTCCAGCCCATTCAGCGCGATTTGATCCTTGATTTTGTAGGCGAGGTCTGAGCGTGTCGTTACAAACTGCGCGAAATACAAATCGGTATCAGCCGTGCCAATGGTGTTCAAAATCTGCGTATTGGTCTGGTCGGATGGGCTGAAATAGCTTTGCACGCTGTTGCCACCAATGATGTATTCATGGGGTGTATTGTCGGATTTGTACTGTCCAAACTTCGAATTGACCGGCGTAGCGGCAGCGGTTTGACTGGAATTCCCCCACATTTCGTCAAATTCCAGCTTGTAGCCACGTGCCAGACTTTGGTCTTGGAAAATGATGACATTGTTGGCGTCTTCGGTGAGCTGCTGATCGGTCCAATTGGTCGAGCCGGTCCAAACCACAGGAAGATTCGGGTCGGATGCGTTTTCGTCGATGATCACAAACTTGTTGTGCATGATGCTGTAGTTGATTCCGCCAGGGCTAGCCAACCGTTTGATCGCACCATTCAGCGAATTGAGGCAGGAATTGTTGGTGCTGCCATCGTAAATCATGCGGATCGCCACACCACGTTGATGCGCATTGTTCACCGCCGATACAATCTTCATCCCTTGCGTGAGGTTGTCCCAATTGTAGATGCAAATGTCGAGGCTGATCGTTGCGCGGTTGATGTAGGCCGCCAAAGTATCGGCGATTTTGGTGCCGATGTAGCGCGCGTCAACGCCCGTGGATTGGCTCAGGTCGGGGATGCGGTTGAAATAGGCGGTGATTTTGCCCGAAGACAAGGATTGTGTGCAAAACGGAGCGATCAAGGTCACGGCAGTGTCCTGATTCAGAATCGAATACGCCTTGGCATAATAGACCGTAGCAGGACTCAAACTCGTTAACGTCACGGTATGGTTCGTTGCATTGTTGGCGGTGACGGTTCCCCCGGTCAAGGCCGGTGTCGTGCCATATTGGAGATAGGAATTCGTTCCTGCCACGTTGGTGCTCCAATTCAGATCGAAGCTTGTCGTCGAAATATTGGTCTGCGTAGTCGCTGCCGTGATGAAAATCGTGGAAATCTGCAGGATGTCGTTGGCATCGCGCAACAGGAGTTGATAGCCTGTCGTGCAGCCGGAAGTCGGATTGACGCAAAACTGCGAGGCAATTCCCGTAAGGTGCACCGCGGCGGCGGGAATCACCGTTCCCACAAGCGGGCTCGTGTTGGCAATCCGAACTTGCAGCGTTTGTCCGCCGGAAGTGACATTGTAATTGGTATTCCCAGCAAATGTACCGCCTCCCAAGGCAAAGGTACAGTTGTCAAAACGCACCAATTCGCCTTCGGTCGTTTCGTTCATTTGCGGAACGGTGATCGTCTGAAAAGCAGGCAAAGTCTGCGGCCCCAAATCCGTAAACGAATTGACCGGCGTGACCTCCAACAAATTGTTGTAGTTCGTGAGCGGACCCGTTGCCACCACCGAGTTACCGCGTTGCAACGAGGACAAATTGGATCCGTAAATCGCAATGCCCGCCGTTCCGTTTTGCACGTAGCGAATGCTGCCGAGTTCCGAACCGTTCGTCACAATGCCGCGAACCGTCACCGTGCTGCCAATCGAAGCCGTGCGAACGGTTGCGATCGTTTGCGCCATTACCTGCATGCCCAACATCTGCGCGCACAGCATCGCCGCCAAAAAGAGTTTCTTTTCCATACCCTACCAAGTGTTAATTCCTATTACCTAGAGGAAAGGTAGGAAAAATTGCCCTTCGCGTAGCATCATGGTGGAAACAGGTACCCGTTTGTGGATAATTGAACAACAAATCAAGGAGGAATGCTTTCAGGCTTCCGTTTCAAATTCGACCTTCCGGTAGATTTGCATCATCGTAATTGTGAGCTGGAGGGAGGACGTAGGAGGAGCGCTGTTTCAAGACTTGCCTTTCGCCAGAAAAACAACCTGGTCATAAATGGACGTCATGGGAAGGTCAAATCCAATCGATGTCAAGTGGATGACCTCTGAAAGATCATCATAAGACTGGAATGACCAAATTCCGGAAGGTTGTTTCCTAAGAACCTCCACGTGCGGCTCTGCTTGTTCGATCAACATATATTCCTGCAAATTCGGTACGTGTTTGTATCGGTTGAATTTGCCACCTCGATCATAGGTTCCACTTGAGGGAGACAAGACTTCAATGATCAGAATCGCATTCGTATTGAGATTTTGATTCTGGCTTGAGGGTGTCTCCTCACCGCATACGACGTGAACATCAGGCATGACCACGGAAGACGTTGCATCAATTGCAAGTGTTGCATCAGGTCCATAGACGCGACACCCTTTGGATTTCGCGAACCCACGGAGTTCACCGCTGACATTCACACCAATTAAGCTGTGCACATTGGTCCCCCCTGCCATATCAAAAATGACTCCTTGATAGTATTCGGCCCTACCCTCGATGGAATCCAAATAGGTCAGGTAATCCTGAACGGTGACTTTTTCTCCGACACCCATGGTTCGTTGCCTGCAATTTTAAGGTTTGATGGCGATATCCGGATTCGGATCAAACTTGACCTTTGCGTAGATGCTGCTCAAGGGAATATCGATGTCGAGTGAGGCAAGGTGGATAACTTCCTCCATACCCGAATAGGATTGAAACAGCCAAAAACCAGTATCCGAACGTCGCAAAACGTCCACTTGGGGTTGAAACTGATCGATGAGGACGTATTCTTGAAGTGTCGGAATCTTCATGTAGATATGAAATTTGCCCCCGCGATCGTGCAAGCCTGTCGATGGTGAGAGCACTTCTACAACGACGATCGCATTCGTATGAATTTTGCTGTTTTGATTGGAGTATTTCTCATCGCCACAGACCACATGGACATCCGGCATCACGATAGCGTTTGCTGCATCGATCGCCAAATTTGCGTCGGCACCATATACTGAGCAATCTTTGTGGGAAAGCGCAGAGAGTAACGCAGAACTGCAATTCACACCAATCTTACTGTGATTGTTGGATCCCCCAGCCATATCAAAAATTTGCCCGTCATAGAATTCTGCCCGACCTTCAATGGAATCCAAATAGATCAGATAGTCATTCGCTGATACCCTCAAGTTTTTCTCTGCAGCATTCATTGGATAAAGATACGCAGAATTTGAAAGCAGGCAAAGCTAGGCTCAAGGTCGGTTTCGATCGTGTCGGGTTGTCTCACCTACTCATTGGTCACTCGGAAGCATACTACCTTCGGATTGGCCAAAACCCAAATCCACCCCCATTCCACCCAATCCCGAAATTTTTAAAACATTCACCTTCCTTCAGAGTTAAAGATTCGTATTTTTGCCCTTAATTAGAATGAGTCTAAATAAGAAATTGGTGGAATGAGTGAGAACCTCAAAGTGATCGAAGACATTGCCGGACAGGAGTACGCCTACGGCTTTGTGACTGATATTGAGAGCGATAGGGCCCCAAAAGGGCTGAATGAGGACATCGTCAGGCTCATTTCAAGCAAGAAAAATGAACCCGAATGGCTCCTGAATTGGCGTTTGCGGGCTTTTCGGCACTGGCTCACGATGAAGGAACCCCACTGGCAAAATGTTCAGTATCCGCCCATCGATTATCAGGATATCACCTATTACGCCGCGCCGAAGCAGAAGCCCAAGCTCAACAGCCTCGACGAAGTCGATCCTGAATTGCTGAAGACCTTCGCCAAGCTCGGCATCTCCATCGAAGAGCAGAAAGTACTCTCCGGCGTCGCTGTGGATATCGTATGGGACAGCACATCGGTCGTCACTACCTTCAAGGAGAAGTTGAAAACGCTCGGGGTGATCTTCATGAGCTTCGGTGAGGCCGTGCATGAGCATCCCGAACTGATCCAAAAGTACCTCGGCGCCGTGGTGCCATACAACGACAATTACTTTGCAGCCCTCAATTCGGCGGTTTTCAGCGATGGATCGTTTGTCTTCATCCCCAAAGGCGTGCGTTGCCCGATGGAATTATCGACCTATTTCCGCATCAATGAAAGCAATACCGGTCAATTTGAACGCACCCTGATCATCGCCGAGGAAGGCAGCTACGTGAGTTACCTCGAAGGTTGCACCGCCCCCAAACGCGATGAAAATCAGCTGCATGCAGCCGTCGTCGAACTCATCACGCTCGACAATGCGGAAATCAAGTATTCGACGGTGCAGAATTGGTACCCAGGCGACAAAGAGGGCAAGGGCGGCATCTACAACTTCGTCACCAAACGCGGCAATTGCCTCGGGAAAAATTCGAAAATCTCCTGGACGCAGGTCGAAACGGGTAGCGCCATCACTTGGAAATACCCAAGTTGTTACCTCACCGGCGACAATTCCGTCGGCGAATTTTACAGCGTCGCCCTGACCAATATGCATCAGCAGGCCGACACGGGAACCAAAATGGTCCACATCGGCAAAAACACACGCAGCACGATCATCAGCAAGGGGATTTCGGCAGGAAAGAGCCAAAACTCCTACCGCGGATTGGTCAAAATCTTGAAGTCAGCCGAAGGCGCGCGGAACTTTTCCCAATGCGATTCGCTGCTGCTCGGGGACAAATGCGGCGCGCACACCTTTCCTTATATAGAGGTTGCCAATCCGACAGGGCAGGTCGAGCACGAAGCCACGACGTCCAAAATCGGGGAGGATCAGATTTTTTACTGCCAACAGCGCGGCATCGATCAGGAAAAAGCCATCAGCTTGATTGTGAATGGCTTTTCGAATGCCGTTCTCAAGAATCTTCCGATGGAATTCGCAGTCGAAGCAAGGAAGCTGTTGGCCATCAGTTTGGAAGGAAGCGTTGGTTAAGTGAAAAGTGATTAGTGAAAAGTGAAAAATGAAGGGTTAGTAGTTAGCAAGTAGCAGTTAGCAGTGGTCACACGAAAACGTTTCCACTCGTCAACTGCTAAATGCTAACCGCTAACTGCTAACTGAAAAGATATGTTAGAGATCAAGGATTTACGTGTAAAGGTCGAGGACAAGGAAATCTTGAAAGGGATCAATTTGTCGGTGAAGGCCGGTGAAGTGCATGCGATCATGGGGCCGAATGGTTCCGGCAAGAGCACCTTGGCTTCCGTTTTGGCAGGCCGCGAGGAATATGAAGTGACCGACGGTTCGGTGACTTTTGACGGCAAGGATTTGCTGGAATTGAATGCAGAGGAGCGCGCTTGGGCGGGTATCTTTCTTGCATTTCAGTATCCGGTTGAGATTCCGGGCATCACCACGATTACCTTTTTGAAAACCGCTTTGGAGGAGATTCGCAAGGCGCGCGGCTTGGATCCGATGTCGGCCAAGGAATTTTTGACGCGCATGCGGGAAAAAGCCAACCTCGTCGAAATCGATCCCAAGCTCATTCAGGAGCGTTCGGTGAATGAAGGTTTTTCCGGCGGCGAAAAGAAGCGGAACGAGATTTTCCAGATGGCGATGCTTGAACCGAAGTTGGCCTTGCTCGACGAGACCGATTCCGGACTCGACATTGACGCCTTGCGCATCGTCGCAAACGGTGTGAACAAGCTGAAGAATGCCGACAACGCCGTGATCGTCGTGACGCACTATCAGCGTTTGCTCGATTACATCGTGCCCGACTTTGTGCACGTGTTGTACAACGGCCGCATCGTGAAGTCCGGCACCAAGGAACTCGCCTTCGAATTGGAGGAAAAAGGCTACGATTGGATCAAGGCCGAGGTCGATGGCGTCCCAACAGTATAAAATCGCATGACGAATACCTTAGAAATAGCTGCGGAAGTCAGGGCTTGGGCCTCCAACTACGAAATGCTGAAGAGCTTTTCCACGGGATTGCCGGCCTCCGTTGTAGCTACCCGCGACGCAGCCATGCAAACGTTTGTAAGGTTGGGCTTTCCGACCACGAAGCACGAGGAATGGAAATACACGAGCCTGCGCCGATTGGTCGAAGGCAATTTTGCTCCAGCCTTCCGCTTGCCTCAAACAGGCATTGACAACTCGGTGGACTACTTCTACGATGTCGTATTGCCGCATGGTTTTGGCAGCAACGTCGTCGTTTTGGTGAATGGTCATTTTGATCCGAATTTGTCACGTTTGCAAGCGGGTGCAATTCGGGTAGGTAGCCTGAAGGTGGCCCTCGAGAACGGCGATGCAGGCGTTTTGGAGCATTATTCCAAGATCGCTTCCTTCGAAAATCACGCCTTGGTGGCGCTCAACACGGCCATTGCTGCCGATGGCTATTACCTGCACATTCCTAGGAACACCCAATTCGCTGAACCGATCAACGTCATTCATCTTGGCGTAGGGGAAGGCGTTGCGGCCAATTCCAGAACGCTGATTTTGGTCGATGATTTATCGGAAGCCAATGTCATCGAAACATGGTACAATTGGAATGCAGCGCCCATTTGGGAGAACCATGTATCGGAAATCTCCGTCGGAGCAGGTGCGAAATTCGAATTGTGCAGCATTCAAAACGAAATCGAGGAAACCTATTCGCTGACGAGCTTCACCCAAGTGGTTCAAGGCAAGAACAGCCATTTCACCTCGGTCGTGATGAGTTCGCAAGGAGGGATCGTCCGCAACGATTTGCAGGTGCGGCATGAAGGCACGGGTTGCGAAACCCACCTCAATGGCTTGACCCTGCTCGATGGCAATACGCATGTCGATCACCATACTTTGGTGGACCATGCGATGCCGCATTGCTACAGCAACGAAAACTACAAGACTGTGTTGGACGGCAGAAGCACCGCGGTCTTCAACGGCAAAGTGATGGTGCGTCCGGATGCACAGAAAACCAACGCCTTTCAGAGCAACAAAACCTTGCTGCTTTCCGAAGGCGCCTCTGTGCAAACCAAGCCACAACTTGAAATTTTTGCCGACGACGTCAAATGTTCGCATGGCGCGACAACAGGCCGTCTCGATGAAACCGCGCTTTTTTACATGCGCAGCCGCGGCCTGTCTGCGCCCAAGGCCAAGGCCTTGTTGACCTACGCCTTCGGCGCCGAAGTTCTTGAAAAGATTTCGACGGTGGCGCTCAAGGATACCTTGGAAACCTATTTGATGCAACGATTGGGAGGCGAATGAACATGGCAACCACTGTCGCATCTCCGGAAACCGTGCTTCCCTTCGAATTGGCAAGGGTGAGGGCAGATTTTCCGATTCTGCAAACGACTGCCTACGGCAAGCCGTTGGTTTATCTCGACAATGCTGCGACGGCCCAAAAGCCGCAGGCGGTCATCGATGCGACGAGCGATTACTATGCGCATTCAAATGCCAATGTCCATCGCGGCGTGCACTATCTGAGCGATCAAGCGACACGGCTGTACGAAGGTGCACGTGACCAGATTTGCACCTATATCAATGCCATTCACCGCAGTCAGGTGGTTTTCACCAAAGGCACCACAGACAGCATCAATCTCGTAGCGCATAGTTTCGGAGAAAAGCTGAAACCGGGCGATGAAGTGCTGATTTCCGGGATGGAACACCACGCCAACATCGTGCCTTGGCACCTGCTGGCCGCGCGTTCCGGAATCAAGGTGAAGGCCATTCCACTGACGGATAGCGGAGAATTGGACTTGGAAGCAATTCCGGCATTGCTCAATGAGCGCACCAAATTGCTCGCGCTCAGCCATGTGTCCAATGCGCTCGGGACGATCAATCCCGTGAAGGAAATCATCAAAATGGCACATGCGCAGGGCATTCCCGTGCTGCTCGACGGCGCACAGGCGGTCCCGCACATGCGCGTGGACATGGAAGATCTTGATGTGGACTTCTATGCATTTTCCGGCCATAAGTTGTTTGGCCCGACGGGAACAGGTGTCCTGTATGGCAAGGACAAATGGTTGATGGACATGCGACCTTACCAAGGTGGGGGAGACATGATCGACCGCGTGACCTTGGATTATTTCACCTGGAACGATCCCCCGCACCGGTTTGAACCGGGCACACCCAATATTGCCGGCTTTGCGGGTTTGGGTGCGGCGATTGCGTACCTCAATCAGATGGATCATGTAGGTGCACTGGCCCACGAGCAGCATTTGTTGGAATTGGCAACGGCGAAGCTGTTGGAGATTCCAGGCTTGCGGATCATTGGCACAGCCCCCGAAAAAGTGGCCGTCGTGAGTTTCGTCATCGATGGCATTCACCCCAGTGATGTGGGTACCTTGCTCGACCACCGCGGTATCGCCGTTCGGACTGGACATCACTGCGCCCAACCTATTATGGACCGCTACGGGGTTCCTGCCACAACGCGGGCCTCCTTTGCATTTTACAATACTGAAGCCGAAATCGACGTCTTGATTGCCGGCCTCCACAAAGTGATCAAGATGTTTCAATGATGGAAACGACGATGCAGCAGATCGATCCCGAATTGGTGCTGGACTTGGAAAATCGCGTCATGGACGTGCTCAAGAGCATTTATGACCCCGAGATTCCGGTCAATATTTATGAGTTGGGCCTCATTTACGAAGTCGCAGTCACGCCTTTCGCAGACGTGCACATTCGCATGACGCTCACATCCCCCAATTGCCCGGTCGCAGGCAGCCTTCCCGGAGAAATCCAGGCCAAGGTCGAATGCATCCCGGAAGTCAACCATTGCGAAGTCGAAATCACATTCGATCCGCCGTGGGAGCAAAGCATGATGAGCGAAGAAGCCAAGCTTGAGCTTGGGATGATGTAAAATTGAGAATTGAGAATTGAGAATTGAGAATGTCGGTTAGACTTATGCAAGGGAGAGAAAACATATTGCATGAGAAGACGATGAACTTTGCAATTCGCATTGTGAAGATGTATCAGTTCCTTGGAGAAAAGAAAAAAGAGTACATCATGTCCAAGCAGCTTTTGCGAAGTGGCACCTCCATTGGAGCACTCGTAAGAGAATCTCAGCATGGTGAAAGTACAGCAGATTTTGTACACAAGCTTTCGATTGCACTTAAGGAAGCAAATGAGACAGCTTATTGGATCGAGTTGTTGTTAAGGTCCGCATACATTGATATGGAGATGTTTGCAAGCATCAATGATGACTGCCAAGAAATCGTAAGCCTTTTGGTCAAGATAATCAAGTCCACGAAGGAGAAGATGAAATGAAGGTCGAGAATCTAGATAGGGAAGTAGTGCGAGGATCGATTGGCCCTCAATTCTCAATTCTCAATTCTCAATCAATCGAGTTAAATTTGTAAACAAGAAACAAGAAAGATATGTATCCTCCAGAATTAGTAAAACCAATGCGCGAGGAGCTGAGCTCCAAGGGCTTTCAAGAGCTGCACACGGCTGACGAAGTTGATGCAGTCATGCACGACACGCAAGGAACCGTGTTGGTGATCGTGAACAGCGTCTGCGGTTGTGCTGCCGGTGCAGCGCGTCCAGGTATCGTGAAGGCCGTGACGTCTTCGGCGAAATTGCCAACGCATCTCACGACCGTTTTTGCGGGTGTGGACCGCGAGGCGACTGACAAGGCTAGGGCCTATATGGCACCTTATCCGCCATCGTCTCCTGCAATTGCACTCTTCAAAGATGGCAACCTCGTTCACATGATTGAGCGTCGCCACATCGAAGGCCGCAGTGCAGACATGATTGCCGGCAACTTGTTGGCGGCATTTGAAGAGCACTGCTGAGACGATATCCGCGAAAAATGGGATGCTTCGTCAAGCTGCGATGCATCCCATTTTTATGACTTTGCAGATCATTCCCATCCTTGAAAGCACTCAAAACATACGTTTTCCATGGTTGATGCCATTGTTCCCTTGTTGTCTTTGATCGCCTTGGAGGTGATTCTGGGCATAGACAATATTGTCTTCATTTCTGTCTTGGCAGACAGATTGCCTGAAAATCAACGAGGTAGACTTCGTTTTTGGGGACTTGGACTTGCCATGGTCATGCGCTTGGTACTCCTTGCCTTTCTCTCTTGGATCCTTCACTTGGACAAAAAGCTCTTTGTTTTGTTCGACGTCGAATTCACCGGAAAGGGATTGATTCTGATCGCCGGGGGATTGTTTTTAATTTACAAAAGCGCCAAGGAAATCTACAAAAAGACAGAAACGGAGGAGCATGGGCCTCACGTTCCAGCCAAGAGTGGCTTCAGCCGAATGTTATCCGAGGTCATTTTGCTCGATTTGGTATTTTCCATCGATTCGATCATTACTGCGGTTGGCATGGTGCAAGAACTTTGGGTCATGTACACGGCAGTGATTGTGACCGTGTTGATCATGTTGGTGGCGGCAAAGCCGATCAGCAATTTTATCAGCAAGCATCCTTCGTTCAAGATCTTGGCGCTTTGCTTTTTGATGATGATCGGGGTCTCCTTGCTTGCCGAAGGCTTCCATTTTGAGATTCCCAAAGGCTATATCTACTTCTCGATGGCCTTCGCTTTTTTGGTAGACATCATTCAGATGCGGGTTTTGAAGCCAAAGGAAGAGAAATCATAATGCACGCTAGCGAATGGGAATCCAGAAATCACCCCGCCACCGGGCTTTTTTGAAGGGTGTATTTCTATCCCTATTGCTCTGTTACGGCCTTTTGGTAACTTATTGGATGCTATTCGGGTTTGGGCGCCAAGTAGTAGATGCGCCAAAATACAACCTGGTTCCATTCGCATCGATCAAGCTTTTTTTGAAAATGTATGCCAATCATCCTTGGGCTGCTGCCGTGAATCTTGCTGGCAACATCGTGATTTTTGTGCCATTTGGAGTTCTTATTCCTTTGGTATTCGGTGGCGGATGGGGGAGAATGCTGGTTTTGTTTGTAAGCGCCATCGTCATCCTGGAATGCAGCCAATTGTTGCTTCACCGCGGGAGTCTGGATGTCGATGATTTATTGTTGAATGTTTTGGGAGCAATGATGGGATATGGATGTCTGAGAATTTTCAAGGGTATTCGCATCCAAAGACCTTCAAAATCGCTGCAAGGCCCCTTTTGAAAAATGGAAGTCACAAAACTCAAAGAATTCACCGGTCATACCGCGGCGATTTACAGTCTGAGTCCGTCGACGAAGTCGGGGCATTTCATCAGTTGCGGATCTGAGGGAATCGTTGCCGAATGGAATCTGGAGACGGGGGAAGGCAAAGCCATCGTGCAGGCGCCGGGCGCAGTGTTTTCGGTATTGCTGATCGCCGAAAGGGATTTGCTCTTGCTGGGTTTGCAGTCGGGAGACTTGGTGTTTGTCGATCTGCGGAACGGGGAAACGATCAAACGGGTGCAACTGCACAAAAAGTCGATTTTCGATCTCTTGCTGTTGCCCGACGGTCAGCATGTTCTCGCATCCGGCGAAGACGGCGCGATTTCCGTTTGGAACCTGGAACGTTTGGATCATCTTCATTATCAACGCATTTCTGTAAAAAGTGTCCGCACGCTTGCCTATGATGCAAGCACGCAACGCCTGTACGCGGGGGCAAGCGATCAAACAATCCGTGAATTGGACCTCGGATTGAATGAGCTGAAGCATTGGCGGGCCCATGAAAAGTCCATTTTCAGGCTCTTGGTCGGGGAGGGGGGCAAGTTGTATTCCACTGGGTTGGATGCGCACATCACGCTGTGGAGTATTCACCAATCGGATTCGAATCCAGAAAGGATGATTTCCGTTCCTGCCCACAACTTCGCAGTCAATGACTTGATTCAAGGTCCGGACGGCATGCTCATCAGTGGCAGCATGGACAAAAGCATCAAATTCTGGAACCCCAATTCGCTGGAATTGCTCAAGGTCGTGAATTTTGAAAAGAACCAATGCCACTGGAACGGCGTCAACCGCCTGCTTTGGTTGGAAAACAGCCTCCTTTCCTGCAGCGATGACCGCAAAATCATGCAATGGGAGGTTAAGTGGAAAATTAACTGAGTTAGCAGTTAGAAAGTAGCAGTTAGCAGTTCCAATGGCGCTAAAGGCGACATTCAAAACTGCTAACTACTAACTGCTAACTGCCACCCGTATCCCCGCAGCCTCACTGTTTTTTTGCGGCAAAGCCGCAAAAAAAAATGCCCCTTACCTGAGGTAAAGGGCACTCCTGCTAAGGAGAACAATTCCAAGGAAAGAACGCTGTAAACTACAAGCGAACTGTTCCAAATCCCGTGCCAAACTCGCTTTGCTGGAATGGGCAAAGAAAAAGCCCCTACTGGATTGGTTTCACTTTAGAGGTGATTCTTTTCACGGCAAGGGCTAGAATAAAGTACGGTGCCAATCTCAATAGGATTGTAAATCAGGTGATTCCATGGTTCGTGCGTTGCCAAAGGGAACGGATTCTGCATTCGTCCAGATAACTCACAGCCAATCTTCTGCCGGAGCGCAAAACGGCAACCGAGGCGCCTTCAAACTTCCCGAAGCCCACAACTTGCTGTGCTTGCACCAGAATGCATCCATGTGTCAGCACAAAATTATTCCCGCGCAACAGCCCGCGAATCCGTTGCATGGTTGTCGGTGAATTCAACTTTTTGCCATTCGCCAGGTTGAGAATGCGTTGATCACCAGTGTCCTCAACCCAGGCGATTTCCCCAACCGGGATGAGTACCACGCCAGAAGCGGTAGGGAGGAAGATTTGAGAAAGCCTCACCTGAAGGTCAGAATCAAACTTTTCCTTGAAGAGTCTTTGGATTCCGTGTTGTTGCCGTTTGAAAATCGACGAAAGTAGGGCAAGATGCAATTCATTTGACTTCAAGGGTTTGCGTAAATGCAACGCGACATCAAACCGGATCGACTTCACCCTGCCACTGTCAGAGGACGAAACTACAATCTTCTCATAAGTAACATCCTTAGTGTCTTCAAATACCCGAAATCCTTGCCCGTTTTCAATGTCGACATCGACGATCACAAGTTCGGGAACAAGAAATTTGATGGCAGATACTGCATCCTTCACAGAATAAACCCGCCTAAAGCGGCTGCGGTTGGCAGAATCCTCAAAGTCAGGTATTCTGTTTTTGCCCTCCTTGGCGGATTGCACGATCAAAACCTCCATAGCCAGAATAAATTAAAGCGAAACTGATCTCTCTCTTGACAATACCAATCTGCATGATAAATTCGTCAGTTCCATGACAATATCTTCCTAAAAGTAACATCGTAAAAATTTAATATTCACCTAAATCAAACCGCATACGAGCCAATTCCTGACTCCCTGCGCTTCTAAGCCAGTTCATTCGCCAATGGACGGTAACAACGGCTCCCGAAAATTCAAAATGCGACGTTCATCGCCAACTCTCATCTCTCAACTCTCCACTCTCAACTTTCCACAAAACAGCCCATTGCTGATTACTCCGCTCCCTCAACCCAAGACCTTCATTTTCATTCTCCATTCTTCATTCTCCATTCTCCATTAATCACTACCTTTGCACACCCAAAATCAATGGCATCGCTATGAGCATCGCAAAGACGTACAATCCCGCCGAGCGCGAGGAAAAATGGTATCAATACTGGGAAAACAGCGGATTTTTCAAATCCGTTCCCGACGAACGTGAGCCCTATACCATCGTCATTCCTCCGCCGAATGTCACGGGAATGCTCCACATGGGGCATATGCTCAACAATACGATCCAAGACATTCTCATCCGTCGCAAGCGCATGGAAGGCTACAACGCCTGCTGGGTGCCCGGCACCGACCATGCCTCGATCGCCACGGAAGCCAAAGTTGTGCGCCTCTTGCGCGACCAAGGCATCAAAAAATCCGACCTGACCCGCGACGAATTCCTCGCGCATGCCTTCGAATGGAAGGAAAAATATAGCGGTATCATCTTGCAGCAGCTCCGCAAGCTCGGTTGCAGCTGTGATTGGGACCGCACGCGTTTTACCATGGATGCCGATTACTACAAGGCGGTGATCATGGTATTCTGCGACCTGTACGAAAAAGGCTACATCTACCGTGCCCTTCGCATGGTCAATTGGGATCCCGTGGGATTGACCGCCTTGAGCGACGAAGAGGTCATCTACAAGGAAAAGCAAGGGCGTCTCTTCCAAGTGCGGTACAAGATCGAAGGCACTAAAAATGAATATGTAACGATCGCCACGACGCGTCCGGAGACGATTTTGGGAGACTCTGCCATCTCCGTGAACCCCAAGGACATGCGCTACATGCACCTCGTGGGCAAGCGCGCGATTGTCCCATTGATTGGACGGTCGATCCCCATCATTGCCGACGATTACGTGACAATGGACTTCGGTACAGGCTGCCTCAAGGTGACCCCGGCACATGACCCGAATGACTACATGATCGGGCAGCGCCACAACCTGGAAATCATCGACGTCCTCAATCCGAACGGCACCATGAGCGAGGCGGCGCAATTGTATATCGGCGAAGACCGCTTTGAAGTGCGCAAGAAGATCGTGAAAGACCTCGAAGCAGCAGGCCACATGGTCAAAATCGAGGATTACACGAATACAGTCGGCCATAGCGAGCGCACGGATGCCGTGATCGAGCCACGCCTGTCGCTGCAATGGTGGGTAGACATGAAGGATTTGGCCAAGCCCGCGCTTGATGCCGTGATGGATGACAGCGTGAATTTGATTCCTTCGAAGTTCAAAAGCACCTACCACCACTGGATGGCGAATGTCAAGGACTGGTGCATTTCCCGTCAACTCTGGTGGGGACAGCAGATTCCTGCGTATTATTTGAAGTATGAAATGGGGCTTCCCGAGGAGCAGCGCCAATATTTTGTGGATGTCACGCCGGAAGGCGCGCTTGCAAAGGCATGCGCGAAGACGGGCCTCACACTCACGATCGACGACTTGCATCAAGATCCCGACGTGCTTGACACTTGGTTTTCGAGCTGGTTGTGGCCATTTCAGGTGTTCCGCAGCTTGACTGAGCCGGGCAATCCCGACGCAACCTATTATTATCCGACCAACGACTTGGTGACCGGCCCCGACATCCTCTTTTTCTGGGTGGCAAGGATGGTCATGGCTGGCTTCGAATACGAGGGCAAAAAGCCCTTCAACAACGTGTACCTCACAGGCTTGATCCGAGACCGGAACAACCGCAAGATGAGCAAGAGCCTTGGAAATTCTCCGGATCCGCTTGATTTGATCACCATGTACAGCGCCGACGGCGTGCGTGTGGGCGTCATGATGAGTTCGCCGGCAGGAGGGGACCTCATTTTTGATACGCCGCTCGATTTGACCAAGGAGGCGCTTGATTCCAAGCTGTGTGAGCAAGGCAGCAAGTTTCGCAACAAGATCTGGAATGCCTACTGTTTGGTGAGCCTTTGGACGGTTGATCCGGAAAAAGAACCCACCGAACTCGATAAGATTGCGACGGCTTGGATGCGCCGCAAAATCAATGCTGCCGCAGCGGAGATTGCCGATCATTTCGAGAAATTGCGTATTTCCGATGCCTTGCGGACGGTTTACGGCTTGGTTTGGGACGACTTCTGTTCTTGGTTCCTGGAAATGATGAAGACCGGCCGCGACGAGACGATGAGTGCCAAATCTTATGAATTGGTGATTGATCTCTTCGAATCCGTGTTGCAATTGGCACATCCCTTCGTGCCGTTTATCACGGAGGAAATCTGGCAAAGCCTCCGCGAACGCAAAGACGGCGAAAGCATCATGCTCACACAGATTCCCGAGCCGATCGTGGTGGGCGACGATTTTGACGCCCTCTCCAACTTCGAATTGATCAAGGAGACGGTGACGGCGATCCGCGCATTCCGCGGCGAAAAAGGGCTGAGCTACAAAGATCAGATCGATCTTTACATCAATACGCAATCACCAGAAATTTTCAATGCCAACAAGCCGGTGCTCGAGAAGTTCTTGGCTACAAGCAGCATTCAGTTCACCGACAAAGCGCCTGCCGGCAGCGGAAGCCTCCGTGTTTTGACCACTGAATTCTACATCCCGCTTCAAAACATCGATGTCGACGCCGAGAAGGCAAGACTTGAGAAGGAAATCGCCTACATGGAGGGATTTGTGCAAAGCATCGACAAGAAACTCAGCAACGAGAAATTTGTCAGCAATGCCAAACCCGAGGTTGTCGAATCCGAACGCAAAAAGAAAGCCGACGGCGAAGCAACGCTAAAGCTCCTCCGCGAGTCCCTCGCAGGGCTTTAAGTGAAAAGTGAAAAGTGAATAGTGAAAAGTGCCAAGATTCTGATTCTCGGCACTTTTTCTTTTCACTTTTCACTTTTCACTTCCGTCCGGCACTTTTCACTTATAGTTTTTCACTTTTCACTTTTCACTTCTCGTCCGCTGTTGGGCCGTACATTCCGGGTACGGGAACGTCGAGCAGACGCAGGTACACGGACAGCTGCCCGCGGTGGTGGACCGTGTGGTTCAAGACAAATTCGCGCAGAACATCCTTTTTCGGTTTGGTGAAGAAAATCTGCTCCCCATTGCGCATTGTCCAGCCGGTGTCGAGGATTTCGTCGGATGTCGCTTCAAGGACAGCTTTGGCAGCTGCATGTCGCTGATCGGCAAAAGCCAGCAGTTCCTCCAGACTTTCGACAGGTTTGCTCCGTTCCATCGGCTTCGCGAAGTCCAATTCGTCCTGCAGCAGCGTGATAGACACCCACAAGGGCAGATTCGCGACGTGTTGTGCCAAGGCCGCCAAGGTCGATGACTTTTCGTGGGGCTTCCAGGTGGCGTGGTCGAAGGGTACGCGCTCCAGCATTTTGCGTGTTTTTGCTGCTTCGGCAACGAACTCGCTCAAAAAAGTTTCTTTCTGATTCATCATCAATTCTTTTGGATTGAGCGAGGAAGTTAATGCTTTTTTTTCGTGACAAGTGCCGAATCTAAGTTCCCAAGGCACCTTTTTTGCCTGCCCTACCCATCGAATGAAACAAGCCGTGAATCAGAAAAAGCGGTATTTTCGCAGCCTTAAAATCGTAGAATGAAAATGCGCACAGCCCGCGAGGTCGCCGAGACTTATTACAATGCTTTCAACTTGGGGGACTATCCCAAAATGCTTTCCCTTGTCGCAGAGGATGTCAGGCACGAACCTAACCAGGGTCTGCCAAGGATGGGCAAAGCCCTGCTTTCCGAATTTTTGCAATCCAACGACGCAGCCTACAGCGAGCAACTCAGCGACTTTACGTTTTTGGAGGAGGCCAATGGCAGGAAGGTCGCTGCAGATTTTCTCGTTACCGGAATTTACAAACTAGCGGGCGAAGGAATGCCGCCTGCAAACGGACAAGTTTACAAACTCCGCGTCGTTGCAGTGCTCGACGTCCAGGATGGATTGATCACCACGATTCGCACCTACTACAATTTGGAGGAATGGTTGCGCCTCGTTTCCGCCTGAAGGGATTTGACCAATGGAAATCGAATATAAAGCCTTTCAAGGTAAGGCAATCGAATCCCAGTTTGACGCGCTTGCTGCCCTGCGCATCACGGTGTTTCGGGACTATCCCTACCTCTACGAAGGCGACGTTGCCTATGAGCAGGAGTACCTCAAAACCTATTCCAATGCTGAAAGCGCCTTGATGTTCGGCGCATTTTATCGGAATTCTTTGGTAGGCGCCACGACGTGCATTCCTTTGGAGGACGAAACGGAGGACGTCAAAAAGCCTTTTAAAGATGCTGGAATGCGGCTTTCTGAAATTTTTTATTTCGGGGAGAGCATTCTTTTATCCGAATTTCGAGGCCTGGGTATCGGGAATAAGTTCTTTGACGCCCGCGAGGCACATGCTGCGGGTTTCGGGACCTTTCATTCCACCTGTTTTTGTGCCGTTCAGCGGCCCGAAGATCATCCCTTGCGGCCCGACGGCTACCAACCGCTCGACGGTTTCTGGATCAAACGTGGCTACCGCAAGGTGCCAGAACTTGTCAGTCATTTTGAATGGAAAGATGTCGGCGAATCGGAATCCACCGCCAAACCGATGATGTACTGGATGCGAAATTTCTGACTTGCCAACGGTAGGCCAACACGATTACTTTTGCACGGATGCTTCTTCCTTTTGAACCCACCAAACGAAAATGCCCATGAACACCCATTCGATCCGTATTGCTTCCGCGAGCTATCCCATCACCTCTTTCACAGGCATGGACGCGTGGCATAGGCATACTTCTGATTGGGTCGCCAAGGCCGTCAGTCAAGGTGCGCAGCTCCTGCTTTTTCCAGAATATGGCTCCATGGAGCTCCTGAGCCTGTTTTCATCCGATATACAAGCGGATATCCATGGAAATCTGACAGCTTTGCAGCCCTTGTTGCAGGAATTCGCCATTCGATTTGAAGAACTCGCCATCCAGCACCAAGTGATCATCGTGGCGCCAAGTTTGCCCGTGGCTGAGAACGGAAAATTCATCAACCGTGCTTTTGTTTTCGGGAAAAATGGGCTTGCTGGCTGGCAAGACAAGTTTTTTATGACACGCTTCGAAGGAGAGGAATGGGGGATTTCGAGTTCGGAGAAGGTGCTGACGTTGTTTGAGGCGGATTGGGGCAGTTTCGGCATTCAGATTTGCTATGACATCGAATTTCCACTCGGAAGTCATCTGCTTTGCGCTGCAGGGGCCGATGTGATCCTTGTCCCAAGTTGCACGGAAACGCGCAGGGGCGCTACCCGCGTACATGTCGGCGCAAGGGCGCGTGCGCTTGAAAACCAATGTTATGCCGTTGTTTCCCAGACGGTTGGAGAGGCCTCATGGTCGCCGGTTGTGGATGTGAACTTTGGTTACGGAGCGGTATATTCAGCGCCAGATAACGGCTTGCCCGAAGACGGGGTGATCGCGTTGTATCCTGAAAATCAACCCGGATGGTTGATTCAGGAACTGGACATCCAATTGAATCACAAGATTCGCACCGATGGCCAAGTATTGAATTTCCGTGACGGGAAAATGCAACAAATCGGCTTGTTGGAGGGGCAAGTGAGCCTGCGGAAAGTGGTTTTGTAAGCCCAACAAGTTTTGGACGGACTGGGAAAACTTCGAATGGCCATGGATTCGACGTTTTCTCATGGTTTTCCCGCCAAGACCAAACAATTTTCCTATTTTCGCAGGGATGCATTTTCTTCAATACATTCATTGGGATCCAGATCCATCGATCTTTGGATTGCCGTTTCGTTGGTATGGGCTGCTGTTTGCGTCCTCCTTCTTTTTTGGATACATCATCATCAAGCGATTTTTTGCCAAGGAGGGCGTTCCCGAAAATTGGCTGGAGTCGCTGACGATCTATATGGCGATCAGCACCGTAGTCGGTGCGCGGCTTGGACATTGCCTTTTCTACGATCCAGACTATTATCTCGCCCATCCGCTCGAGATTTTGAAAGTCTGGGAAGGTGGATTGGCAAGCCACGGAGCAGCGATCGGCATCATTACCGGACTCTATTTCTGGACGCGCCGTGTGAGCAAACGCAACGTGCTCTGGGTTTTGGACCGCATTGTGATTGTGGTGGCCTTGTCTGGACTTACCATTCGCCTCGGCAACCTGATGAATTCGGAGATTTTGGGCACACCCACCACGGCAAGTTACGGCTTTGTCTTTCCGAGGGCAGATCAGGGCGAATCCTTGCGTGCCAAATGGGAAGGCGAGCAGGTTGATTTGACCTATTTGCCACAAGGTTCGTCCGATGCGCGAAGCTTTGAAGTCTACCGCAGCACCAACGATTCCAACTATACCCGCCTGCCGATCGCACCCTTGGCGTTTCCTCCGGGAAATCCCAAGGAAAGCAATATGGCCAAGTTTCGGGACACTGCGCCGGGCACCAAAGCTGGAATTCACTACGTGAGTGCCGAAAAGGGAACCAAACCGGCCTTGACTGCAGAAAATGGCGACAGCCTCAATCTGCGAACGGCCTTTTTTGAGGATCCGTTTTCGGTTGAGCGCACTGCTTTTGCGGGGCGTTGGGAAGGGGCAAAGGTCCATTTGAAGTTTGATATGCGTGGTCTTTTTCCGGCAAATGTTTCAAGAGGGACCCTTTTGCTGCGCAGCAGCGGCGACGACAATTGGACGGTGATCCACCGGGGTGTCGCTGGCGGGAATTCACGCAAAATGGTGCTTGATACCCTTGATTCGCCAGAAGGAATCCAAAATCCGCATTACAAACTCGTGCTGAAGGAGGATGAGATCTTGCTCGTTGCGCGCCACCCGGCCCAGATTTACGAGGCCGTGGCCTATACCATCATCTTTGTGTTTTTGATGTGGTTTTACTACTACCACGATGGAAAGGTGCCATTGGGGCGCTTCTTCGGCATTTTCTTGATTCTCATTTTCGGAATGCGTATCTTGATTGAGTTTGCAAAAGAGGAGCAAGCAGAATTTATGACAGGGTCGATCTTGACAATGGGGCAGTGGCTGAGCATTCCGTTTGTGTTGCTTGGATTTTTCTTCACCATTTGGTCCTATACCCATCCCAAGTTTCCTGCCCCCATTCCGCCCACTGAAAACAAAGCCAATACATCCGGGAAATGATGCCGCGCATGAAAAGCAACGACCTTCTTGCCTTGAACACCGCGAATAAAAGGGCTTTGCGCCCAAGATTTCGAGGGTCGGACCGATGGACGATGCATGGCTTTTTTTTCAAGTCCTTCATTTGTGGTTTGCTGATGCTGCCCATGCTCGCTATGATTCCCTTGCAAGCGCAGGTGGTCGATGAATTCACGCCGCAAGATACATTTTGGACGGGTGTGGGGGAAGACAGCACGGATTTTGCAGCCCAAAGCTTCTTTGCCAATGTATCCCGCGTCAGGAAGTTCGGGGTCTGGCTCAAGGCTGAATCCGGCACAGGAGCAGTCAAAATCGCGCTTGTCAAGGACAATGGTACGGGTTCGCCTGATCTGAATTTTATCTTGGAGGAAAGCACAGTGCAATTGCCAGATAGTGGCGGTGGCTGGGTTTGGGACAGCACATTTTCAGCGGTAATGTCGGTAGGCGCGAAATATTGGGTGGTCGTGGATGGTTACAACAACCTTCAGGGCACAGGTTATTCCGCAATCGGCAGTGCTGCAACCTTCACCGATACGGGGGAAGCATTTTTTATTTCGGAGAATGGAGGCGCCACTTGGGCCACGAACGGGACGAGGGCAATGGCCATTCAAGTCGAAGGGGACAATTGCTCCTTTGCGCTGACCGTAACGCCACAGCAACCTATGTTATGTCCCGGAACCATGACGCTCGTGAGCGTCCCGTCTGGATACCTTTCTTACGCTTGGAGTGATGGGCAAACCGCAGCTTCGATTTATCTGGCCAATACCGGCCTATATTCGGTGACGGTTGTGGATGCCAACAACTGCGTTTCGACCGCAGCAGCACTGGTTGTTGCGGGCATTCAACCGGTTTCCACCCTCTTTGATTTTTACGAAGGATGCCAAGGAACCCCTGTCGAATTGGTTTTGCCGCCGTTTTATGCACAATACGATTGGTCCACCGGGGCCACGACAAGCCGCGACACCATTGAGAATTCCGGGACCTATTGGGTGGATATGGTGAGCACGACCGGATGTTTTGGAAGCGATACCTTCGAAGTTTTGATGCGGCCATTGCCCAACCCCAACGTGGGGGCTGGCGATAGCCTCTGCGTCGGTGACAGCATCACCATTGACGCCGGCGCGGGATTCAGTGCCTATACCTGGAGCACAGCCGACATTACCCGTGAAGTTACCCTTACCCAGACGACGACCTTGTGGGTGGAAGTTTCCGACAGCTTTGGCTGCCATACGATCTCCGACACAGTTGTCTATGGTTTTTACCCCTATCCGGCCGAACCCGTACTGCAGGAATTGCCAACCGAATTGCATTCTTCGTTTGCAAATTACTATGCTTGGACCTTCAATGGGCAATTGATTCCGGGCGAAACCGGTCAGGACTTGTTCAATCCAGAGCCTGGAACCTATACCGTAATCGTCACCAACGCCTATGGTTGCAGTTTCGAATCCGATCCTTTGACCGTCGTTGCTCCCGTAGAAGGCGATTTTGTAACCGAGGCCTTCTCTCCGAATGGCGATGGGGTGAATGACTTCTTCTACGTCGAAGGTATTTCCCGTTACCCCGAGCTCAGTCTCGTCGTCTTTGACCGCTTTGGAGCCGAAGTCTACCGAACGGAGCATTACAACAACGACTGGTTCGGAACCGGAAAATCGGGGAATAACCTGCCGATGGGAGACTATTTCTACATTCTGGACTTCGGAACTGACCGCGAGACCCTTCATGGAAACGTACTAATCGGCAGATGAACATGAAACGAATCCTCAATGTTGCTTGCCTGCTGTTGCTCACGTTTTCCCTACGGGCGCAAAACGATCCGCAGTACAGCCAATACCTTTTCAATAAGCTGGTCATCAATCCCGCCTACGCGGGCAGCACCGGCGAATTGTCCCTTCGCCTGATGTCACGCTGGCAATGGGTAGGCTTTCAAAATGCCCCCAAAACGCAGACGGCATCTTTTCACATGCCCACTGCCGATTTACGCCATGGCGTCGGCATCAACTTCGTGATGGATCGGTTAGGGCATACGAGAAGTAGGTTATTCAACGTGAACTATGCCTACCGCATTCCAATCGGCTCCGGTCACCTTGGGATTGGATTGAATATGGGTTTCAAACAGTTTTCCTTGTTGCTTGGAGATCTTACCGAGGAAGTTTTTGATCCGGTCTTCGCCTATCAAGATCAGCACCTCATGACGTTTGTCGCTGGCCCAGGCTTGTACTATCAAAACGAATTTTTCTATGCCGGTGCATCGATGCCCAATATCATGCCCGGCAAGCTCGAAAAGATTTACGCCATTCCCGGATCCGTCTCGAAGTTGCCCAAAAGCGTGTACCTCATGGGAGGTGCCGCGATCCCCGTCGGAGAAGCCGTGAAGCTCCGCCCCTCGATGATGCTCCGTGTAACACCGCGATTGCCGATCGGCCTCGACCTCGGCTTGGGCGCGATGTTCAAAGACAGAATCTTCGTCGGGAGCATCTGGAGACCGGGCAATTCCTTGGTGATGCAACTGCAAACCTTTATTACACCAAAGCTTCAATTGGGATACTCTTATGATCTGACTTTGAAGGAAATAGGTCAGTATACTTCGGGTAGTCATGAAGTGATGCTCGGTCTGGATTTGAATGTCCATCGGGCCGACAACGCCTCACCTGTAAGGTTCTAAGGGCTTCACCGATTCTTCTAGCAAAGGAAAAGTACGGGCATCGTGAGCATGCATGCTAGACAAGAAATAACGCTTCTTTCCGACCGCATCCGGATGTATCTGAGCCTGATCATTCAAGGAATGTTGCTGTTCACGGGTTGCGAGACAAGTGAGGCTGACGCGACTTCAGCAGCGGCAATAACGGTGGATCACACCAATCCGGCGGCTGTGGTCGAGGCCATTTTTCAAGCTGCAAAAACAGGGGATGCAAGCCTCCTGCAAGGCATTTGCGACCCTTCCGGAAATGCCCATTTGGACGTCCGTAGAATTTGTGACTACGCCAATGGATTTGACAAGGAAGGCGAATTCCCGATGTTTTTTGCTGAAGGCAGGCTGAATGGAGATGCCTACATTTCAGGCGAAACCGCCAAGGTTCCGTTTCTTTTCGGACCCGATGGTGACAAACCTGATACAATGGATTTGGTAAAAAGGGATGGAAAATGGTACATTGAACGGTTTTAGCGATGATTCCATTTAACGTCCCCTGCACGACCGGCACCGAACTGAAATGGGTGCAAGAAGCCATCCGAAATGGACACATTTCGGGGAATGGCCCGTTTTCGCGCAAAGTTCAGGCTTTGATGGCGGAAGCTTTTGGTTTTGAGGATGTTTTCCCGACGCATTCCTGCACAGGAGCCTTGGAAATGGCGGCGATGTGCTGCGAATTCCAGCCCGGCGACGAGGTGATCTTGCCGAGCTTCACGCATGTGGGCACAGCGAATGCGTTTGAGCGTGCAGGCGCGACCCTCGTTTTTGCCGACAGCCGCGCTGACCATCCCAATGTCGATGCTGCTGCCGTGGCCGCTTGCATCAGTCCGCGTACACGCGCCATCGTGGTCGTGCATTATGCGGGCATGGCTTGCGATATGGAGGCAATTGGGGCGCTTGTGGCGCAACATAACCTGATTCTCGTCGAAGATGCCGCGCATGCCCTCGGAGCGCGTTACAAGGGGCGCTACATGGGTAGCTTTGGGCATTTGGCGGCATTCTCCTTCCATGAAACCAAAAACATCACCTGCGGTCAAGGCGGAATGCTTGTCGTCAATGATGCCCGATTCCACGAAAAAGCCGCCGTTGCATGGGAAAACGGGACCAACCGCGCCGCATTTTTCAGGGGCGAAGTCGGACAATATACCTGGGTCGGAACCGGCAGCTGCTTCACCTTGAGCGATCTCAATGCCGCCTATCTCTATGGGCAACTCTGCGAACGGGAGTCGATTCTCAAACGTCGCAAACAGCTTTGGGCCCGCTACCAAGAAGCTTTGTCCCCCTTGGCAGCAAATGGACTTTTCCAATTGCCCATAGTCCCGGAAGGCGCGGATTGCAACGGGCATATTTTTTACCTTCGAATGGCCAATCAGGCGCAACGCGATCAGCTGATCCAAGCATTGCGGGAGCAGGATGTCATGGCGGTTTTTCATTACATTCCCCTTCACAGCAGTCCCCATTTTGCTGATCGCCACCACAACGGTGAACTCCCGAATTGCCGCGAATGGAGCGAAAACATCGTGCGTCTGCCGATTTACCATGGCATGACCTCTGAGGAACAAGAACGGGTCATTGCCGCTGTTTTGGTCGCTAACAGATTCGTAGTTTAAGTCGTAAGTATATTGTAAATCAGTTTTTTGATTGATTTTACTTAAAGCTTTAGAATATGTCTGGTATTCACGAAAACGTCAACGCGTACGTACGCCGATGTCTTCACCCGAGTGAGGAGGAGCTGACTTTTTACAACAGCTTGCTTACCTATCGAAAGTTTGAAAAGAAGGCGATGCTGCTGCAAGAAGGAGAAGTTTGTGACTTCGAAGCCTATATCCTCAAGGGCTGTGTGCGAACCTATTTTATCAATGAAAATGGATTCGAAGTGACCCTTTCCTTTGCCGTGGAAGATTGGTGGGTCAGCGAACTGGCGAGTTTCCATGAAGGAAAGCCCTCAAGACTGTTCATTGAGACGCTCGAACCCACCGAGATGCTGATGATCAACCGCGCCAACAAGGAAATCCTGCTCGACAAATACCCCAAATTCGAGCGCATGTACCGGTTGATGCTCCAAAGAAGCCTTTCCGTGGTTTATGACCGCTTGCTTTCCACCCTCAGCAAACCCGCGCAGGAGCGCTATCTGGAGTTTTTGGAGCGTTATCCGCAGATTCCGCAACGCGTTGCACAGCATTATATCGCTTCCTACCTCGGCGTTTCCGCTGAATTCCTCAGCAAGATCCGCAGCCGGATGAATCATTGAAAAAATAAATGTAGCGACATGCTTTCTTGAACTAGTTCAATGCCGCGAGGTGTTTGACCACCCTATCTTTGCTTCATCAACCTCGAAAAAGGCAATGAAAAGAAGCGAATTTCTCAAAAAAGGTTTGGTAGGCGCAGGAATCCTGGCAGCTTCGACGCAGGCTGCGAAACTCCTCGCCAACGACAATGATGAGCTTAAACCGCTGGACATCATTGGTTTCAATCATATTCCCAATTCAGATTCGAAAGTCATGGGCAACAGTATTCTTCATAAATCAGATTCTCGCGGACTCGCCGACCACGGTTGGCTGAAATCGCGGCATACTTTCAGCTTCGCCAATTACTACAATCCCGAGCGAATGAATTTCGGGGTGCTGCGGGTACTGAATGACGACCGCGTTGCGCCGGGAATGGGCTTTGGCACGCATCCGCACGACAACATGGAGATCATTTCGATTCCTTTGGCGGGTGATTTGGAGCACAAAGACAGCATGGGCAACGTGGCGGTCATTCGGAATGGCGACATTCAAGTGATGAGTGCCGGCACCGGAATTCAGCACAGCGAATACAACCGCAGCAAGGATCAGGAGGTCAAGTTCCTTCAGATTTGGGTCTTCCCCAACAAGCGGAATGTGACGCCACGCTACGACCAACTTCCCTTGAAATTGGACGATCGGCACAACCGTTTGCAGCAGGTTTTGTCCCCCAATTCGGATGACGAAGGCGTATGGATTCACCAGGATGCGTGGTTCCATATCGGACAATTTGACCAAGGAAAAGGGACGCAATATCAGGTCAAACGCAAGGGCAACGGCGTCTATGTATTTGTGCTCTCCGGCAGCATCCAAGTCGATGGACAGACCCTCGAAAGCCGCGACGGCTTCGGTGTATGGGATGTCGAATCGCTGGACTTGAAGGCAATTTCATCATCAGCTGAAGTGTTGTTGATGGATGTGCCAATGTCGCTGTAAATGAGAAGATAGTAATTAATATTGTATTTTTAAAAATTGAACATATTTAATCAAAATCAATAAGGAAATGGCAACAGTAAATTGGATTGCAGACGCTTCCCACTCCGAAATCGGATTTCGCGTGAAGCACTTGATGATCACGAATGTCAAGGGGAATTTTGCTGACTTTACCGTGAATGTCACCTCCGAGGAAGAGGATTTCGGCAAGGCCGACATCAGCTTTTCGGCCAACCTTGCAAGCGTAAACACGGGCAACGAGCAGCGTGACGGTCACCTCCGCAGCGCCGACTTTTTTGATGTCGACAACCATCCGCAGATGACCTTCAAAAGCACGAGCATCAGCGGTTACGACGGCAGCTCCGACTTCCAAATCCATGGCGATTTGAGCATCCGTGGACAAGCCCATCCGGTCACCCTCGATGTCGAATTTGGTGGCGTCGCCAAAGATCCTTGGGGCAATACAAAGGCAGGTTTCACGATCTCAACCAAAATCAACCGCAAGCATTGGGGTTTGGTCTGGAATGCCCCGACCGAAGCCGGCGGCCTTCTCGTAAGCGAAGAAGTCAGGATTCATATCGACCTGCAATTGCTCAAGCAGTAATTGAGAATGGAAAATTGAAAATGGAGAATGAGCGGTAACTTGCTTATGCTTGTTCTCCATTCTCCATTTCTTGCGATTGCTCTACAATTCTCAATTCTCAATTCTCAATTCAAAATTCTCCATTCAAAAACGATGGACATCAAAATTCCCCAAACCACCGGTCCAGTGATGGACGCCATCACCCACCGCTGGAGCCCGCGCTCGTTTGCTGAGCGTCCGATTGCCGAGACCGACGTCGAGACGATCCTCGAGGCAGCAACGTGGGCCTTCAGCGCCGCGAATGAGCAGCCTTGGCGTTATATCTACGCGCACCATGGCACGCCCCTGTTTGATACGCTTACGGGACTGCTCATGCCCGGAAATCAGATTTGGGCCAAAAACGCCGCGGTGTTGATGGTTTCGATGATCCAAACACACAACGCCGCTGGCAAGCCCAACACTTGGGCCATGCACGACCTCGGCGCCGCCAACTTCGCCCTGATGCTCCAAGCCAACGCGCTCGGCATCTACGGACACGTCATGGGCGGATTTGATCAACTACGCACCGTCACCGAATTGGAATTGCCCGAAGGAATCGCCCCCGTCGCTATGATCGCCCTCGGCTACTTGGATGCCGCAGAAAAGCTGCCCGAGCCCTTCCTGACAAGGGAATTGGCACCCAGAACACGGAAGCCGGTTTCGGAGATTGTGCTGAAAAAAAGCTAACGGCGAATAGTTAGCAATGAGTAGTTAGCAGTTAGCAGTTCGTTGTGGAGAATCGGAAATGAAGTTCACAACAGCGAGAAACGAGGAGGTTATAAGTGCAGAGTCGCACCAACAGCGCCAAAAGCACTGCTAACTGCTACTTTCTAACTGCTAACTAACTTTTCACTTTTAGCTATTCACTTTTCACTTAAAAGTGTCTCCCTTTTTGATATCGCCCGTTTCGTAACCGAGTTTGTACCATTTCATGCGCTGCGCGCTTGTGCCGTGGGTGAAGGTTTCAGGCTGCACGCGGCGGCCGGCATTGGCTTGCAGACGGTCGTCGCCGATGGCGTTGGCCGCGTTAAGGGCTTCTTCGATGTCGCCGCTTTCCAGCACATCCTTCATTTTCTCTGCGTAATGGGCCCAAACACCGGCATAGAAGTCGGCTTGTAGTTCCAATTTGACGCTCAGTTTGTTGTATTCGACCTCACTGAGACGGGCTTTTTGCTCGTGTACCCAGGTGGATTTGCCAAGGAGGTATTGCACATGGTGACCGACTTCGTGTGCGACGACGTAGGCCATGGCAAAATCGCCGGGCGCTTCGAATTTGTTTTTCAAGTCATCGTAGAAGCTCAGGTCGATGTACAACCTTTGATCACCGGAGCAGTAAAACGGACCCGTGGAGGCGGATGCTTCGCCGCAGGCGGAAGACACTTCATCCGTGAAAAGGACCAAAATGGGTTCTTCGTATTCTCGTCCCAATTGCTCCTTGAAAATCTTGTTCCAAGCGTCTTCTGTGTCTTTCAAGACTACCTTGACAAACTCGGCATCTTCATTTTCCTTGGCGCTGCGGCCCTCGCCGGGTTGGGTATTGTTGTCGGTGACGGGTCCGTTGCTGCTGCTCGGGAGGTTGTTGATGACCTGCCCAGGGTCGCCACCCAAGAGCATGACCACGATGGCGATCACGATGCCGCCGAGGCCCGAGTCCGCCGACGGCTTTGATGCCACGGCCTCTTCCGCCACCGCCACGGCGATCTTCAACATTCGTGCTTGCCTGCCGACCTTTCCATTCCATAATGCTAGAAGTTTTGAATTCGGTTGCAAAGATAGGGGTTTTCACCCACGCACGAATTCAATGTAGCTGCTTAACTTTGGCCGAATGCAGTTTTTGATGCGCCCATGAAGCCAAAATCGCCCGCCAAAAAGTCGATGCAAAACGTCAAATTCGATTCGATCGACGAATTGCTGGAGTTTTTACCTGAGGATCAACTCAAACTCACGGACTTTCTGCGCCAACTCATCTTCCAATGCGTGCCTGAGATCGAGGAAAAACTCTCCTTCAACGTCCCGTTTTACCGGCGGAACAAAGGCATTTTTTTCATTTGGCCGGGTGCAGTGAGCTGGGGAAAGGTCACCCACGAAGGCGTGCGCTTCGGCTTTCAACAAGGCTACCGGATGTCAGACGAAATCGGCTACCTCGACCGCGGCAACCGGAAACAGGTGTTTTATCGTGATTTCAAGCGCCTGCAAGACATCGATGTCGAATTGTTGACGGCCTATCTCTACGAAGCCGTGCTGGCGGATGGAGAAGTGAAAAGTTATAAGTGAAAAACGAAAAGTGATTGGTGATACGACTGCAAGGATTTTTAGATCCTCTTAGCGCTGGATCGCAATTCGTCGTTGCGCGATTTTGTTTCCGTTTTCTTCTACGCTGAGGATATACATGCCAGGGTTTAGATCCGCTAGCTCCATTTGCTGCCAAGTTTGATCAGCAGCCATGGTTTCGGTCTTGATCAGCCTTCCGTCCATTGCCCAGAGCTTCAGGACTTTGCTGTTGCCACGGAATTCCGAAGGAACTTGAATTTGAATGCCGTCTTGGGCCGGATTGGGAAAGATGCTGAGTTGGCCTTCGAATCCCGATTCAACAGCAAGCAAGGTACTCAACTCCCGGAAATTGCCCCAGGTTTCAGTTCCTTTTTCGTAGGCGTACAATTCGCGGATGTGCGCCGTTTGTACGTTTCCCAAGAAGTAGTAGAGTTCGCCGAGACCTTCTCCAAACCGTTGATTGCCAGTGGTAACTGAGGTGGTGTAAACGTTTGCGCAGGAATCGTACATTTCTAAGAGATCAAATTCCTTGACCATTCGCCCATTCATGGTTGCCATCGTATGTACACCCGCCTGCACAGCAGCTCCGTTGACCGACGAAACGATCATCCGGTGTTGATAGGGTTTCAAATTCAGAAAGGGATAAGAAACGGAATCGAAGCTCCAGTTGTGCGGAACCGGCGGGAAGTAGGTCGAATCAATGGCAGCTTGAATGGGCCGGTTGATCACAAACCGCTCCAAGGTTGTTTGGTAATTGAACTGCGAAGCCGGTGTCTGAGATTGCACATTGTATTCCAAAAAGTCAGTTCGGGAACCGAGTTGGTAGCCCTCATTGTGTTCGTAACCAAATCGGTCTGCTGGATCGAATTGGAAGATCTCTGCATATCCCGGAAGGCTTACGCCCAAACCGGCAGCAGGAATGCCTGCGAGGGTGAGCTGAATCGTGACGGTGGCACCTGTCAAATCCGGAAAGGGCAGGAGGTTCGTGGCCTGCACCAAACCATGGGCTTTACTCAGAACCCAAGTTTGGCCGGATCCGAGACGGATGTACTTGAGCGAATCCGATTGCCCCAAGACGATTCCCAAAACCACGGAGTCCACGGTAGCTGTCACAGCATTTGTCCAATTCCACGAATTCCCGGATTGCGCTTGGGTTTTGAGCAGGAAAGTATCGCCAACCGAGGAAACAAAACTGCATTCACCATTCGGACGGTAGGTCATTTTGCGCCCCATAAAATGGTCTTGGTTTACGCGGTAAAGTGTGGGAAACTGCTGAATATCTTGCCCATAGCAGGTCGTACCCGTATCCGTCGGCAAGATGCTGCGGTCAATTCGGTAAAAATAGTAGGCCGTGTCTTGACCTTCCAACCGAACGGAATCAAATGCCGCTTCCAAAAACCAGGTATCGGATGAGCCATTTTGCGAAAAGGAATATGTGAGGCTGTTTCCCGCTGGAAATGGATGCCAACTCTGCGCGGCCATCGAGCCCGCGAATTGGAGGAACAGGGTAAGCAGCAAATAAGCAAGCAGTCCTAATTTATTTATTTGTTTCATTATCCTAAGATACAACCTATTGGCTTAAATCCCCCAAGTAAGTGAAAAGTGAAAAGTTTGAAGTGAAAAGTTGGGTTGGTGGTGATTGGTGTTCCGTTAACGCGCAGAGCGCCGTTTGTCACTCAGGGATTCGTTTGTCACACAGAGCGCAGCGGCTTGCCCAGAGTGCAGCTTGGGGTTGAGTCTACCGCGAACGTAACACACTGCGCTGATCGGCTTGGAGTGTTTCTAACCGGTAGATGCTTCGCTGCGATCTGCATGACGAGCGGGGAAATGGCGTAGCATGACGGGTGGGGCAATCGATCAGCATGACCAGGGGTGCCCAAAGGGACACTTTTCACTGATCACTATTCACTTTTCACTTAACTTCGGTTATGAATCTCGTGGAATTGCTGGACATGCACCGGGCGCATTATTTGGATCATTTCGTTCAATCGCTGGCGAAATGGAGTGGTGGGCGTTCGGAGGTGCTGTTGGAAATGGATCGCTACGTTCCGGATCCTATCTACAAACTCTTTCGCGGCGACTATGTGCGGGAGGTCAAGGGCGAGATCAAACTGACTTCCTTCACGCTTTCCGGACCCTTCGAACATGAAATTTACCGGGAATCGCGTGGCGGTATGATGGTGGAGGTTCATCCCTTCGAATGGAGTGAATGCATGGTGCAAGTGCTCTGCGAACGGTTTGACCGTCAGGCCTTGGAGGCTTGGGCAACCTATTGGATCGATTCCGAGGACGAAAAGCCCTATGATGCCGATGGGGTACAGCAAGTGATCCATTATTTTTCGCCACCGACCTATCCGGAGGGGAAGCTCACATTCGCAGTGGATTTGGGCACGGCACCGGTGCGGGCTGTGATGGAATTGATCAGGCTTTTTCAAGTGGAACCGGGAACGTTGAAGGTGACGATTGGCGCGGATTTTTAGGGGAATCCGCTGGAATTGGTTGAAGTTGAAGCCAAAATTGTCTCAGAATTCAATGGCCATAGCGGCTACGAACATCAAAGAAGGTTGGTGTTGCCGATATTCAGAAACCAGTCTCCCCAGATGGTATTGGAGCTAATTCGCTAGTCAATTCCAGTCCCAAACTGCTTCGGGTCGGTCCAAAGAAGGGCTTTGTACTGTTCCAAGCTCATGGGATGAAAGACGGTAGCCCTGTTGTAGTAACGGCACTTTACCAGGCTCCATCAATGCCGGCTTGGATACTGTGAGGGATCGTTCCAGAAAAAGCGTTTGTACCTTTTCAACGATGTGGGCTGAAATACATCGACAATGGTATAGTAGCCTTGCTCGACGTTCACGGAAAAAGCTAGTCCGACACGCGGATAGGCATACTTTCTAAAAGGTTGATCCAGCAGTGAAGGAAGATCGGCCTTGGGCTCACCAAAAACTTCGACCAAGCTTTTAAGGGAAAAGGCTGCTGTGTCCTTTGCAGCATCGCGGAAGGAACTCGAAATCAGCCACACTGCGCTATCCGCGAAGGCGTACAACATGGGTGGCACCTTGTAAGTCTCTTTGTTTTGCCCTTTTGATTTTCCTGCTTCTAGATACTTTACAAACTTCTTACCCAGGATGCATTGGGACATTACCGAGGCCTGCGATTGTGATCTCAAGGATATCATTTTCGCAACCTCAGGATGAAGGCGGGATACTTCAGCCGGGACCTTCTTGGTATGCAAACATGCTGAACAAAGAGCGACAAGTAGCACGAACGGAAGCAAAAGTTGTTGAATCGGCTGCATCAATGCCGGCTTGGATACTGTGAGGGATCGTTCCAGAAATACAATTTGTATTTTTTCCAATTCGTAGGCTGGAAAACCTCTATGACATCGTAGTATCCCTTTTCGACATTGACATTAAAAGCCAATCCGATATCTGGATAAATGTACTCACGCCATGGGTAGTCCAATACAGATGGGAGCATTCTTTGTGGTTCCCTCAGGATAGCCACCATTTTGGACATTGAGAATGCTGCGGTATCCTTGTCAGCCTCGTCAAAAGAGCAGGAAATGTACCAAACACTGCTGTCAGCGAAGGAGTAAAACATCGGTGGCATCTTGTAGGACTCCTTGCGAAGTCCCTTGAATTTTCCACTTTCAAAAAATTGAACGTACTTCTTACCCGTGATGTATTGCGACATCACCGAGGCCTGTGATTGTGAACGCATGGCAATCATTGTCGCAATTTGGGGGTGCAGTTGCGAAATTTCTGAAGGGATCTTCGCCAAGGGTTTGCAGCCCAGATCCAGAAGGCCTACTACGGCCAAAAGGAGGACGTAATACGTCAAGGTCATTTTTCCGACTTTTTCCATTCGGCAATTTTCTTGTCCAGAAAGGCAATCCTCCTTGGGCAGGGGCCGCCCACCAGCAATAGACCAGGGTTCATTTTGCTAAGCAGCTTCCACTCTTCCGATCCATTTTGCAGTTGTGATTTGTTCGTGAAATACAACATGACGGTTTCAGCTAAATCCTCAAGGGCTTTCTCACACCCATATTCAGTGGGAGGCAATTCAAAAGCTGCATGATCTGGACCAATGTCGTTTTTTGCAATGCAGGTGTGTTTCAATCCGTTTTCGTCTAGAATGCTCCTCGTATCTAAATGAACTTCGGCTTGAATCCAAAAATTCATCTCCTTTCTAAAATCCGCCAAGGCGTATTGAAAGAATTGATGCCCCAATTCGTGGGTGGCAACTGCGCCAAAACCGTTTACACGTTGATCGGAATCGCCTGTTAGATCCTTCTCGAACATGGGATCCTCGGACCTGTCAAACATTGCCGTAATGTAGCTTCCAATAAATGAAGCTCCACCTTCGGCTGCATTGACATAGGTATTCCCCTTGTCATCTTCACGAATGTCCTTGTTCACACGACCTATTCGGCTGACTTCTTGGTGTTCCTCGGATCGTGAACTCTCATATCGCTCCGTACCCAAAATGGGGGCGAAACGTTCCAATGCAATCTCCATCTGTTGAAGTTCTTCCAAGGTCCACGGAGATGTCTTGATTTGATCCTTTTGAACTTGAGGTGTTTGCTTGAACCTATTCTTCACAAAATACGCCGCCTCCTGGGAGTTGATCTCGATGTGATACTTGTCAAAAATTCTTGCAATGATCTGTCGCGCCTCGGTGGCTTCGTCTGAATTCCTCACTGCCAAGGTTTCGTAATTTTGGTAGGCGCCAGACACATCATCCACCATTTCTGCCAGCATTGGCATATCTCCGCCAAGCTCCTTGAGACGCAAAAGGAGGTCTTCGCCGGGGTACTTGGCTTTGTAGGCGGTATTCAAGGCATCCAGCTTGTCCACCTTCATCAGCAAGGCCATCAGTTGACCCTCATTCTCATCTTCAATCGCTGCCTTGAAGTCAGCCACGAGCGCATTCTCATCGACAGCGACTCCAAAATCTATCAATGATTTGACCTCATCGGCCTTCGATTGGCCAAATTTCTCGGTCAAGTATTCAAAAAGACCCTTTCCGTTGGATGCTGCGAAATAGGCCAAAAACTCTCCTGCTTGACGAGGATTCCGTTTCAATGCTTCCAATGCAATCAAAATCGGTGAAATTCCAGCCTCCACCTTGCTACTCACGATCTGAAAAGACATTACCCCAAAGTTGGCTGCTTTGGAGCGCTTGAACTCCTCCGTTGGTTCGGCCGCGACATCAGCTTGAGCCGAATCCTTGGAGGTTGCCGTGAGCTTGAACTGCGGCGGTGCCATCGTCAGCCCGCCTTGCGACGATTCGTTTTCGGCCGTTTTGGGGGCCTGCGTGGTAAGGGGTTCTTTCATCTTTTGTAATTGGAATACAATAATAGAGATTCGGGGTTTGTTTTGCAAGATGGTTTGCTCCGTATGAGCAACCAACAAGGAGGGGCGATGGATGACGAGCTTGCCCTTTTGGTGCCGAAATGCGGAACTTGAGTTGATTCGCTTCGAACAGGCGGAAAAAGAACCGGAAGGTGAAGATCATTCGGATTTTTGGGGTTATTTTGAGAAAGCTCCCATCCGAAGAAGATAAAAGGAAGACGACAATGCAGCAAAACACAGATCCTACACAGAAATATGGTACGCCGCAGTCGGCGCCGAGTTCCAAATTGGTTTGGATGGGCTGGATGATGATCGGCATCGGGCTGATTTGGCTGTTTTCGGGGAGCTTGTCGGTGTTTTTGTGGATCATACGTGACTTTGGACAAGAGAATGTCTGGACCGAAATTTTGCTGCAAGGCCATATTGCTTTGGCGATGAATGCGCTGGTGATTGTCGCGGGGATTTTGATGCTCAAGGGGAAAAGGTCTGGTTACGTGATGGCCTTGGCTTCCTGTATCTATTGGGTTGGGAGTGCGCTGTTTTTTCTGTTTTATATTTTCGTGCAGTACCCGATCGGCATTTTCTCCAGTTTGGGCAGTATTTTGGGGTTGAGCTTTCCTCCGAATGCTTCGTCCATGGCGACGTTGGCAATCAATGTATTGTTCATTGTGGTGTTTGTCGGTTTGTTCAATCCTGAAGTCAGGCGGAGTTTTGTAAATCCTGGTCGGATGACAACGACTGGTATCGTCCTTGGAATCGGGATTGTGAGTTATACGATTTTGTGTACGCTGTTGAAACACTTCGTCTTTGTGCCTGAGCCGGATTATTTTCAGTTTTGAGTTTTTGGATACGAGGATCGATGTTTGCGCAGTTTTTAGCCACGAAGGCACCAAGACACGAAGTTCAGTGTTTGCGCTGTTTTTAGCCACGAAGGCACCAAGACACGAAGTTCAGTGTTTGCGGTGTTTTTAGCCACCAAGCCACCAAGTCACCAAGTCACCAAGCAAGCGAAAATTCAACACGCGGTGTAATTCTGCAAATTCCGTAAATTCTGTAAATTCTGATCCAGAAAAGGAAGCCCCGATGTTTCCATCGGGGCTTCACACTCAAAAAATCCAACACACGAATATTCTTTCTTTAGGCGTGCGGCTTGGGGTACAATGCCGCCTCTGGATTTTGGCCGCCGGTGGTTGCTTTTTTCTTGCCACCGAAGAGCCTCGACACGCGTTCCCTGGTTTTTTCAACGATCAGGAACATCGTCGGTACGAGCAACAGGGTAAGGAGCAACGAACTGCTCAATCCGCCGATGATGACCCAAGCCATGCCGCTTTTCACTTCGGCGCCTGCTCCCGTTGCCAAGGCAATCGGTAACATACCTGCAATCATCGCCAACGTTGTCATCAAGATCGGACGCAAGCGTTCTTTGCCTGCTTCCACGAGCGCCTCCCGCAATTCCATGCCGCCGTCTATCAGCTGCTTGCTGAAGTCCACAAGCAAGATACCATTTTTTGCGACAAGTCCAAGCAACATGATCAAACCAACAATTGCGAAAATGGTCATCGACTCCATCGACAAGGCGAGGGCAAGGATCGAACCGATCAAGGCCACCGGAATCGAGAACATGACCACGAAGGGGTGGATTACGCTTTCGTAGAGGGCGACCATGATCAGGTAGACCAGCAAGATGCCGATCATCATCGCGATGCCCAAGCTGCCGAAGGCCTCTGTTTGGCGCTGTGCCTCACCGAGGTATTGGATTTCCACGCCCGCAGGCAATTCCATCTTGTCGATTTCCTTCTTGATGTTTTCGACAATTGTACCGTTGGGAATGCCAACGCCGGTTGCCGTGATCTTCACCATGTTGAGGCGGTTGAGGCGCTCCAAGACGGCTTGCCCAAGCACGGGTTTGACTTCCGCGAATTCCTCGAGGCGAACGGTGCCGCCGCGCATGGTTACTACCGTGAGCGCTTTGACGCTTTCGGCATCCATGCGGTCGGAATTGTCGAGCGCCAGACGGATGTTGTAGTCGTTGCCGCCCTCGCGGAATTTTGTTTGGTCATTGCCACGGAATGCCAATTGCACGGCGGCGCCGACTTCGTTGGTGCTCAGGCCAAACAATGCCATCTTTTCCTTGTCGAGCAGGATTTCCAATTCCGGTTTCGGGCTCGAGCTGCCGTATTGGACGTAGTCCGTACCAGCAGTTTTGCGTGTGATTTCAAAGACTTGGCGTGCCACCGGCCAAATACTGTCGAGGTTAGAACCTTTGACCGCGATTTGGATGGGAGCCTCGGAACCACCGGTGACACCGGGGGTTTGCACGACGACTTTTACACCCGGGATTTTGGAGACCTCGTCCCGAATCTGCGAACTGAACTGTTCGGTGGAGATGGGGCGCTCTTCTTTGTCGACCAATTTCACGGAAATCGTGGATGCATTGGCGGAGTTGGTGGTGAGGCCCATGGCTTCACCGCCGCCGACACCGACGCTGGTAAATACCTTGGTGACTTCCGGTCTTGCCAAGAGGATGTCTTCGACGCGCTTGGTAATCAAGCTGTTTTCGCGGAGCGGCGTCTGCTGATCGAGTTCGAGGATGAGGTTGAATTCACCGTTGTCGCTTTGGCCTACGAATGCGGTTCCGATAAAGCCGAGGGGAACCAAGGACATGGAAGCGATAAAGAGAATGAGGATGCCGACCAAGACGATGGTGAACCGGTAGCCTTTCAAGATCCATTGCAAGGAAGATGCATAGGAGCGTGTCAGGCCCACCAAAAAGCGCTCGATCATCAAGTGGAATGCGCCCCAAAGGCTGGTTTTCTTCAGAACCTCGACCTTGCCCCAGCGGCTTGCGAGCAGCGGGGTGAGGGTAAAGGAGACGAAAAGGCTCATCAAGGTGGAGAATACGACCACGAGGGAGAATTCGCGGAGAATGTTACCGATCATACCGCCGGCCAAGGCCATCGGCACGAACACCACGACGTCCACGAGGGTAATCGCCAAGGCGGTGAATCCGATTTCGGCACGGCCTTCAATTGCGGCGCGCACCTTGTCCTTGCCCATCTCCAAGTGGCGGTAGATATTCTCCAAGACCACGATGCTGTCGTCCACCAAGATGCCGACCACCAACGACAAAGCCATCAGTGTCATCAGGTTCAAGGAGAATCCGAAGGCGTACATCATGATAAAGGTCGGGATCATGGCGCTCGGCAAGGCCACAAGCACAAATGCCGAACTGCGGACGGAGTGCAAGAAAAGCAGCATCACGATGGCCACGATGATGATCGCAAGGACCAAGTCGTGCTTCACGCCATCGGCAGACTTCATCGTATAGATGCTCTGGTCATTGGCGATTTCGTAGTCGAAGCTCACGTTGCTGTAACGCTTTTTGAGGTCTTCGAGTTTTTCACGGACGCCGGCGCTGACTTCGACCGTATTCGCATCCGCCTGCTTGGAAATGACGACACCGAGGCCGACCTTGCCGTTGATGCGGTTGATGCTCGTGTATTCGGAGGCGCCGTCGATTACGTCGGCGACATCGTCGAGGGTCACGATGCTGCCATCGGGCTTACTGCGAACGACCAAGTGACGGAGTTCGTCGACTTTGGTGGCCTTGGCATCCATGCGCAGGGAGAAGCGGTTTTCACTGGATTCGACGGAGCCGGCAGGGTAGGAGGTATTCGAAGTCGAAAGGACCTGATAGACCAAGGAGGCCGGGACCCCGTAGGTTTTCATGGCTTCGTTGTCGAGTTTGACGTCGATTTGCCGCCATACACCGCCCACGAGGTTGATGTTGCCCACGCCTTTGACGTTGCTCAGTTCAGGTTTGATCTTGAGTTCCATCAATTCGAAGAGCTCCTTGGAATCCATCTTGGCGTTGGCGCTAAACTGGATCACGGGGAATTCGTCGGTATTGAAGCGGTTGACGACGGGGTCATCGACTTCGGCAGGGAAAAATGCACGAATCTGGTTGACCTTTCGCTCGGCATCCCGCTGCGCGATGACCGTTTCGATTCCCGGCTTGAGTTCCACGACGACCATGGACAGACCCTCGCGGGAGGTTGCCGTGATGGTTTTGACCCCTTCGATGGCGGAGACGGCTTCCTCGATGGGCTTGGTCACGCTGTTTTGCACCTCCTCGGATGAGGCTCCGCGGTACACGGTCATGACCGAGATCACGCTGGCGTCAAATCGCGGGAGGAGGCTATAATTCATACTCTGGTAGCTGATGTAGCCAAAGAGTATCATCGTCACGAAGATCACTATGATCAGCAACGGACGTTTAATCGCAACTTCTGTGATTGACATGTGCTTAGTTGTTGGTGACGGCCACTTTAGCGCCTTCGGAGAGATTGATTTGACCGGCGACGACGACGTTGTCACCTTCTTTGAGACCGCCTATGACCTCGACCATCTCGGATTCGCGGCGGCCGATCACGATGGGCACGATTTTGACGGTGTTGTCGCTCTGGACGACATAAACGGTGGTTTCCTTGACGCCGGTGACAATCGCTTGGGCAGGGATGCGCAAGGCTTTGCCGGCTTCAGTCGTGCCGAGATTGACCAAGGTGAATGTGCCTGCCTTGAGGGTTTTGGTTCCTTCGGCATCCAACTGCACCTCGACGCGGTAGTTGTGGTTTTCATCGCCGATGGGGCTGATGTAGTTGACTTTGCCACCGAAGGTCTTGCCGGGCAATGCATCCGAAGTGACGGTTGCCGTTTGCTGCTCCGCTACCTTATAGATGTGCTTTTCGTTGACGAAGACGCCAATCTTCAGGCTGGATACGTCGACGATGCGGGCGATGACCATGCCGGGGTTGATGAATTCGCCGGCTTCCATGTTTTTGAAGATGACGGTGCCGCTGAGGGGTGCGTAAATATTGCTGTCGGTGATGCGCTGCTGAATCTGCTCGATCTGGATTCTCGTATTGGCGAGGTTGAATTCCAGGTCTTTGAGATTGGTCTCCGGCGCGGCGTTGCCTGCAACGAGTGCGCGCACCCGCTCGAGGTCGGTGGTGAGTTTCGATTCGGCCAATTGCAATTGCTTCAGTTGCAGTTTCAATTGCTCGGTATCGAGGGTGCCGACGACTTGACCTTTGCGGAGGTACATGCCTTTGGCGACGTTGAGGGTTTTGATGGTGCCGGGGCTGCTGACAGAGATGTCTGCATCCGCCTGCGATTCGACCAAACCCGAGAAATTCATGCTGCCTTCGAATTCGCCCATTTCTGCTTTCGCGACGGAAACGGTGATGGGGATGCCGGAACGATCCACGACCTTGTTCTTTTCGTCGATCTTCTTTTTGTTGTTGGCGAGGATGACGACCATGGTAGCGCCAATGGCGATGATCCCGATGATAATGAATATTGCCTTTTTCATTGCTTTATAGAAGTGTCTTGAGGAAGGGGATGATTATTGAAGTAGGAATGTCTGGAGGGTTCCCTGCGCCAATTCGTATTCGAGGCGGGCAGTGAGGACCTTGAGGAGGGAAGTGACATAATTGGTCTGCGCCTCCTTGTAGGCATAATCTGCGTTGAGGAGGTCGCTGAGGGTTGCCACACCTTTTTCCACTTGGAGTTGGGTCACGTCGAGCATGTCTTTTGCTAACGCAATATTTTGCTTGTTGGTCTCCAAGTTGGTCTGGGCGTTGCGCCACTGCGTTTCGGCATTGGTCTGCTGCAACGCGATGTTGTTTTTGGTCATGCGCATGTTTTCGCGGGCGCTGCTGAGGGTCAGCTGTGACTGCTTGATGCCGGCGTCGGTGCGGAAGCTGTTCCAAATCGGGACACGCAGGTTGAGGCCGATGGAGGCGAATCCATACCAGTTTTCGTAGGACTTGAAGAATTTGTCTCCGAATGCCTGTGCGCCGACGCGTCCGTAGAGGCTCAAAGTGGGCAGGTACATGGCCTGCTTGCGGCGAATATCCAATTCCTGCATGGTGATTTGCTTTTGCTGGATGTAGAGGTCCATCACACGACCGGTGCCTGCGACGGGACCGTTGACATTGAGGGCATCTTCCTTGCGCCATTCGCCGCCTTGGACTTCGAGGGGTTCGTTGAGCGCCATTCCCATTGCATTCTTCAAGCGGTTGACGGACAATTCGATTTCGTTGTCCACGACCTGCTGCTGTGAACGGAGATTGGCCACGGTGAGGGCAATGCGGTCATAGTCAATCTTGCGTGCGACGCCTTGTGCGACTTGGAGTTTGAGGACGTCGGCCATTTTCTGGAACTTCGTCTCGTTGTCCTTGAGCAATTGGGCCTGCTCCATGTAAATCTGCACACCATAATAGGACATGGCGATGCCGTACATGAGCGACTGTTCGTTTTTTTCCTTGTTCAGGACGGCGAGGTCGGCATAGGGATCCAATGCCTTGAGTCCGAGCAACATACTGCGGTCATAAACGACCTGGTCGAGCTGCACGGTGGCATTGGTATTGTACTGATTACCAAACTGCACACGGATTTCTTCGGGTCCGAACGTTCCCGCTGGAATCACCGTCGTGGGCCGGATGAGGTTGTCGTCGATGGCAACTTGGCCATTGACCTGGGGGAGGTAGCCCGACAACCCTTCGCGGACGCGCTGCTTTGCGATGGCGATTTCGTTGTTGGAGATGGTGTTCAAGCTGTGATGCTTGAGCCGTAGTCGATGCATTCGCGGAGGCTCATCGGGCCTTGGGCCCACAGGCTGCTGCCTAGCAACAACCCTCCTAGGAGGCTGAGCACCTTTAATTTACGCTTTGAATTGGTGAACATATCGTTGAAGTAGTATCGTAATGTCTTGTCCTTGCAAGACGAAATTTCAAGTGTGTGGGGGTTCATTTGCGGCTGGCTTTCCATTTTTCAATGAGTTTGGGAATCTCGCTGTTCATGAAACCCATGAAGTCGATGAGTTCGGCGAAGTGAAGGTTGAACTCCTCGGTATCGGCGGTGCGCTGGGCGAGGATTTCGCTGAGGACGGCCTTGATTTCGAGCATGCCTTTGAGCTTGACCGAAAGATGGTCAGGCCATATATGGAGTGCACTTCTGAAGTAGCGTTTACGGTCACCGGGGCGGGTGATGTATTCAATGGACTTGCTCATCAGCAGGAAGTTGAGGGCATTGCTGACCGCGCTTTTGCTGAGTCCGAGTTCGGCTTGGATTTCTTCGAAGGTATGTTCGGTCTCATCGGCGACAAGCAGCAGTCCGAGGATGCGTGCCACGGCTGGGGGCAAGCCTTCCCTTTCGTGCGCCACGCCGACTCTTTCGACGAGTTGCTTCTGTTTTTCTTTTAGTTTCGACATCTTTTATCCGTGTTCGGGAATAAAACGGCGCAAAGGTAAAATAGTTTTGTTGGTTCTGTGTTAACGGAACTAAATAATTATTTGAGGCGTCGGCGTCTCGC